>JAYUTU010000313.1:0-10510 GCA_043754975.1 Bdellovibrionales bacterium
GCCGATTTCGGTCGGCCTAAGTGCGATGAAATAATTAATTTAGCGCCTTTTTCTAAACAGTAGTTGATAGTTGGCAGGCTGGCTGTGATGCGCGTTTCATCTGTAATCTTTCCATCTTTCAAAGGAACATTTAAATCCAAACGCAGAAACACCGTTTTTCCAGTGATTTCAAAATCTCTGACTGTTTTAATTCCCTTAAGACCTGAAGACATAATTATCCCTTACGTTAAAAAAACTTTTCCTATTTCGTGGCCATATAAAGCGCCATATCAACCATGCGACATGAAAAACCGTATTCGTTGTCGTACCACGATAAAACTTTGGCCATGCGGGGGCCAACGACCATCGTTGTTTTTGCATCCACGATGGATGAATTCGGATTTCCATTAAAATCAACACTGACTAACTCTTGGTCTTCAACAGCTAACACGCCCTTCAGAGGTCCATTAGCTGCTTGGCGCAGGGCCTCATTGATTGAGGCTACAGTCATATCTTTTTTTGAATTGAATGTGAAATCGACCAAGCTGACATTCGGTGTCGGCACCCGCACCGAGAGTCCGTCAATTTTGCCTTTTAACTCGGGTAAAACTAAACCCACAGCTTTTGCCGCCCCGGTTGTTGTTGGAATTAAAGACACTGCGGCACTGCGCGCACGTCGTAAATCTTTATGCGAGGAATCTAAAATCCGTTGATCCCCAGTGTACGAATGCACTGTCATCATAGTGCCATTTTCAATACCAAAATTTTCGTGCAGCACTTTTGCTAAAGGCGCCAGGCAATTGGTCGTGCACGACGCATTGGAAATAAAGGTGTGCTTGGCTGAATCATAGTCGGTGTGATTCAGTCCGTAAACGACAGTCATATCAACTCCGTCAGCGGGAGCAGAAATCATGACTTTTTTTGCACCTGCGTTGACATGCTTTTGATAATCTTCTTTGCCTTTCATTGCACCAGTGCATTCCATCACCAGATCAACGCCCCACGCTTTCCAGGGTATCTGGCTGGGATCTTTACATTGAGAAACAGGAATGCGCTTTCCGTTAATAATAAGCATATTTTCTTCGCTGCTCACGTCCCCTTTAAAAATTCCATGAGACGAATCATATTTTAATAAATGGGCCATACCAGCAGCGCTGTCCAAAGAGTTGATGCCGACAATATCTAGCTTTTCAAACCCTGCGCGAAAAAATATGCGCCCAATGCGACCGAATCCGTTGATACCTACTTTAACTTTAGCCATGGGCTCTCCTTCATATTTTTTTCAAAAAATAACATAATCTTAACCTTAGTCCCAGATCAATTTTTTAAACATCTGTTTTGCATTTTTTTTTGTTTGCTCGGACAGCTGTTGCAAGGTCACATTCTTTAGTTCAGCCACCGCCTGCGCAGTGTGAACAACATAAGCTGACGTGTTTATTTTTCCACGCATTGGGACAGGTGCTAAAAATGGAGCGTCTGTTTCCACATGCAACCGATCTAGCGGCACGATATCTCGGACTGTATCTCTTAGGCTTTGGGCGTTTTTAAAAGTCACCACACCCGAAATAGAAATATTATATCCCAACTTCAGGGCTTCGCTAGCAAGCCAACTGGTCCCAGTAAAGCAATGAATTACCCCAACAACTTTATCTTTAAATTCGGCCATTATCGCAATGGTATCTTCTTCAGCATCGCGGGTATGAATTTCGACCGGCAGATTTAACTCGTGAGCAATCTGTAATTGCTCACGAAACGCATGTTTTTGTTCATCTCGGGGGGATTGATCGTAATAATAATCCAGACCTATTTCACCGATGGCAACAACGCAGGGATGGGTCGCGTTTTCGCGCAGAAATTGGCCGACCTCAGCAGTGTATTTCACTCCCTCATGCGGATGTATTCCAATTGTGCAATAAACGTCTGGGGCCATTTTTTTTGCTAATTCCAAAACAATTGGTAAATCTGCAGGCTCAGTACCGATCGTAATTAATTTTTTTACTCCAACTGATTGCGCTAACTTAAACGCCGCCTCTGGGCCGCCTTCCAAGCGATCCAAATGGCAATGTATATCAACCCACTCGAGCATAATGCACCCACATCTTTTCAAAAATAAGAACGGGATCGGCATTTCCCAAAATATCTTTTTCTGCCAAAACCAGTTCAGTCGCCAGTTGAAACAACTTTTCCTTGGTAATTTCTTTTAAGTTATTAAAGTATTTCGTATGCTCTATGGAAATGAATCCAGTTCCCGTTTCATTTAAAGCTTGCGCCCGCAGAGTCGAATATAAAATCTGTAACCACGAGGATATCGTAAACAGGGTCCAGGTCTTGTCTTTTACCTGGCTTCTCCACATGTTATTTTGCAAAAAATCTTTATCCAAAATAAATCTTTCTAACAGCTCATAGGATTCCGTGCGCCGCTCGATCCCATCTGCTGATGTCAACTGAGCTAAGCGATCTAGCTGTCCACGACTTGCCTGGTAAGCCCAGTCAGCCAGGCCTGGTTTTATTTTTTTTAGATTATCACTAGTGAGCGCTCTGAAACCTAAAATCTGACAGCGCGACCGAATTGTTGGCAAAAACTGTTGCACGTCAGGCCCGAGAAGAAAAAAGTAAACATTTTCGAAGGGCTCCTCCAGAGTTTTCAAAAGTGCATTGGCCGCTTGTAAATTCATTTGATGAGCGTGGTCAATAATAACAACTCGCGCGCCATTCCAGCTAGCTAAGGACAACGCATCTAAAACGCTGCGGATGGCTTCTACTTTGATAACTGGCTTTGCGAGTGATGTATCTGGTTCTACTAAAATTAAATTCTCTGACTGTTGCTTTTCAACACGCAGACATGGCCCACAGACTCCACAAGCCGTGTCGCTATTTTGACAAATAAGCATTTGAGCAAAGGATAAAGCTGCTAACTTTTTTCCAGTTGCCGTGGGGCCCACAAAAAGAAATGCATGAGGCCAACGCTTCTGCGCCTTGAGATGAAACAAGCGATCTTTATTTTCGGTGTGCCCGATAAGGGCTTCAACTACACGAGCCATTGTCGCTCTCTTAGGGCATCCACCAGCTGTGCAAATAATTTCTCTTGCGATTGTGCAGCGTCTAGCACCAACCACTCAGCTGGTGCTGTCTGGGCTTGTGCCAAAAAACCACTTCGAACACGCTCATGAAAATCGGCTGCCTCAGCTTCGATACGGTCCTCATCGCCACCCACTTGGGCGGCTCGGTTTTGCCGCCGCTTTTTGGACTCTTCGACTGTCAAATCCAGCAGAATTTGTAAATGTGGTTTTAAATTATTTGTGGCAAACGTATTCAGCCATTCCACATCACCCAATGAAATGTGCCGGCCACCCGCTTGAAAAGCAATTGAGCTTGCACTGAAGCGATCACATAAAACCCATTTTTTATTTTCTAAAGCTGGCTGTATCACCAGATCCACATGTTGTGCGCGACTTGCCTGGTAAAGTAGAAGTTCCGTACGTGCCGTGGGAGGCACTATGGATTTTTGTAAAATAATTTGTCTTAAGCTGTCGCCGACTGCAGTTCCGCCAGGCTCACGAGTTTTAATAAAGGCGATTTTCTTTGTTGAAAGATACTCCTCGAGCTGCTTCATGAGTGAAGACTTTCCAGAGCCATCTAATCCTTCAAAGACCAAAAAAATCATGCAGTTAGATATCGCCCAATTGGCGTTTTAAGTCATCATTAAACAGCGCGGCAAATTCAGAATAAGTCATCTAAGACTGGACGAGCGCAAGCAGTCCAGATAATTTAATTTTCTCTCTAAGTAAATCGAAGTGCGTTCATCAAGGAGTCCATTATGGAAACGTTATTAGCTGTCATTCACATTATCGCTTGTTTAGGTCTTGTGGGCCTAGTTTTAATCCAAGATTCTAAAGGCGGCGGAGTTTTCACGTCGCAGGCAAGCTCGAATTCAGTACTTGGTGCCACCGGTGCCACGACTCTGGCTCAAACAATGACAAAAGTGATTGCGGTGATATTTGCTTTAACGTGCATCACGCTTTCGATCATGGCAGCTCGCAGTGGAAAATCCGTCATTGATTCTGGTGTCATACCCGCTGGTCAAGCAGCTCCGATGACAGCACCTGTGAGTGGCGCAGCCCCGCAGGAAACAGCACCTTCAGCTGCAAACCCATCGGCGCCCGCAGCTCAGCCAGCTCAGCCGGCTCCAACAACAGACCCAAAAAAATAATCAATGAAACTGAAGCCATGGCTAGTTCCCGCACTGATTGGTGTGGGAATCTTACTGATACTGCTTTCTATTTTTGGGCCTAAAAATTTAAATCGTCAGACCGTTACAGAAAATGATTTAGCTTTTTTAAATGAAAAGTCTGGAATCGTTTATGTGCAAAACTACGAAATGCCTGAACCGATATTATTAAAATCTAATTTCGCACTTCATGCAAAAGACAGTATTCGCACGGAAGGTCAAGCCGACGCCCTGATTCAATTCAATAATGAGGGGCAATTTCGATTGGCTGAAAAAACAGAAATTCTTCTTGATGTCCTAGATAATAATGAGCCCGTTGTTATTGTTAAAACGGGTGATATTTTCATTGAAAAATTTGGCAGGGCTCCGTCGTTTTGGGTGCGTAAGGATGGCCAATCCCTGACTGCAGTTGATTTTGCTTTAAGTGATCGCCGAAATGCACCAAAACTGAAAGATCCATTACCCACCAAGCAGGAAACAGCTTTGACTCAAACCGATATTGAAGTTGTCATGAGCGCCAAGAAAACCGATTTTTTTAAATGCTACGGACAAGCACTGCAGAAAAAACCCCAAGCTCGAGGCCAAGTGCTAATTGGTTTTAAAATTGAGCGCAATGGGCAGACCGCAAAAATTGAAATTTCAAAATCAGACATAGATGATAACTCTTTTAAGACGTGTCTGCTGGAAGTTGTGGCCCGCACTCAGTTTAAAACTTTTTCGGGCGAACCTATTCATACGATTTTCCCTCTGAAGTTCGAGTAAAAAGCTATCGGTAGTCGTTAAAATAATCAATGTGGCTTGCAATCCACGGCTCAAAGAAGCCTTCCAGCTCATACACATGTCCACCATCAATAACTTTTTCACGCAGCGGTTCTGCTTTTGTGGTCCACGACAGAGAAATCATTTTTTTCTCAATAAAATAGTTTTTAATCATTTCAAATCCAGAAAGACCTAGTATGCGTCTTCGGGTTAGCTCTTCGAATGAAAAAATTAATTGATCGAAAGTAAATCCGTATTTCTGAGTTAAGTCGTCAATGATACTGCCAAGCTCTTCTAACGAAAGCCGTTGGTCTTGAACCAAATCTAATGCCACTTGGAATGTGTTCGACGTTGGAAATGTACGGCGGCCAAATTTCAGATAGTATTCTGGATCTGTATCAGTCGCTAAATTAATATATATCTTTTCAACCGGATCTTGCACTGGGATCAAAGACTGCAACCGCAAGATTTCATCAATCTGTGCGTGGGTAACACCAAAATCGTCTAGGATTTCAATCAGTTGATTTTCTGTGTGGCGACGAGCACAAATATCAGAAAACAAATTATAGATATTTGCGTCCGATTCGGAGTCATCACCAAAACAGAGCATGCGGACTTCGGGACCTAAGCGCGTGCGCAACTGCAGTAACGATTGCACTTTGTAGCCCACTTGTTTTTTTAAAAATAATATACGCTTTGGTGCTAAATTTTTTAAATTATCTTTATAGAACATACCGACGGGCTTGATTTGATCTAACAAAAATTTTTCGTAAATCTTAGATTCCATTTGTGGCGGTGATGCCGAAACAAAAAAAATGGGCAGTTCATCCTCAAGAAAATTTTTCTTTCGAAAGCGACCTAGGCTTCGAATCAAACTTTGTGTTCCGGGCACATTTTTTTTCGTGAAGGCTTTTTCAAATACGGTCCGAAATAAGCTACCTAGGGAGTCAATCGACGTGTCTAAATAGGTTTTATCTAAATCCCAGATGTAGACTTCAGGACTGCTTTGTATTTGAGCTATGGGCTCATAATCGAAATAAACGACATCTAAGTTGGTTGTTGAACGTTGTTTCCAGTGAGTCATCGCTCTTAGTGTAAAACCAAAATGCCTTATTTGCCAAAAGAAAGAAAATGCATTAGCTACATACACTGGCTTGGTGCAGATGAATTTACCGATGAAATTCTCTTAACAGGCAGATTAAACGGAGTACGACCATGGATAAAACTTTTGATTGGTGGAAACAAGATAAAAAAGTAACAGATGCCGATCTGGTTTTTACGCGCGCGCTCAAAACTGACTACCATCAAGAGCTTTTTAATAAAGTTGCCAATTCCATGGTTGGCCTTCAGCCCAGTTTTTCGGAAGGGCTACAGATGCTCGAGCTGGTGACGGATCTGATTCTGATGGACTACAGCGAAGCCCTATTTCTTTACACGGACAGCTTAGATACCTGGAAAACCTATCTGCAGAACTTACGCTACCCAATGACAACTCACCATGACTCTGCATTAAAAAATAAATTTGAAAACTTGCCGTGGCCTAACGGCGCAAAAACGAAGTTTGAACGCCGCGGAGATCGAGCCGGCGTCGAGGTTCGTTTTTTTATCACCTCGGTTGCTGATGTGACAAAAATGATTGCTTCGCTAGAGCGGATCCAAGCTGAGCTGAAACAATGAATTCTATTTTCAACACGCTGCCTGCCTTTGACCGCATTGAAATAACTGAAGACAGTAAAAATTCAGAAGTCGCTCAGCGTGTGCGTAGCCTATACCCAGCAGATATTATTTTCGATTTAGATTCTGCAGGCTCTGGCGCAGGCCCATCAGTAACTACATCAAAACTAGACCGCGGGCAGATGACTGCTGATGAGTTCACCTTGTCCAAAAAATCTTTGTTATTAACGACATTCAAAGGCCAATTTTTTAAACGCTGCCCGGGTGCAACGCAGAAAAAAGCGCTTACCTGCTGCAATTATCACGTTCTTAATTTAGGCAGTCAGTGCAATATGAATTGCAGCTACTGTTATTTGCAAAGCTACTTAAATTCAAGACAAACAAAAATATTTACGAATATTGATTCGGCATTTTCTGAGCTAAAAGTAATGGCTGATCAATTTCCAGATCATAGTTTTCGTGTCGGCACCGGCGAAGTCATTGATTCCCTTTCATTGGATCAAGTGACATTGTACTCGCGACAGCTCATTGCATTTTTTAATCAGTACCCGAAGTGGAGTTTAGAATTTAAAACAAAATCGAATTTCGTGGATCAGTTTTTAGATATCAAGTCTGTCGGAAATACTATTGTCAGCTGGTCTGTGAATCCAGATTATATCATTCGCCGCGAAGAGCATGGGACAGCCTCTTTAAGCGAACGATTAGCCGCCGCTAAAAAATGCAAACAGCAGGGATATCAAATTGCCTTTCACATTGATCCAATGATCTGGCATCCCGAGTGGAAAGAAAATTATACTGAATTGGCTGCAGAAATTCAGAAAAACTTTTCGGCAGCGGACGTGAACATTATTTCTTTAGGTGCATTACGAATTCAGCCCGAACAACGCCACATGATGCGCGAGCGGTTCGGAATGAAGTCCCTTGTAACGACTGCAGAATTATTTCCGAGCGAAGGCAATAAGCTGCGCTACGATGCGCGGGTTCGGTCAGAAATGTTTCAGTTTATGATCCGTCAGTTTAAAGACAATAATCCGAATTGGAACATTTTTCTTTGTATGGAAACTCCAGAAACCTGGATTGGTTCCTTTGATAAAGTGCCGATGCAGATGCCCGAGCTTAAATCTGTTTTCAAACCTTTACCTGTAATTCCAGCACCGGCAGCTCTGTCTGCAGCTCATTCATCCCAAGTACGTCAGTAGCTTTAATAGCCAATCAGGCGCAAACTATTCGAAGTCTTTGGCTCGAATGTTAGTTTTTGGAAACTCAATCCAGTTCTCATTTTGCGGAAAGTTTTTAGGTCGACCCTCGGTCAGATCTTTGTATTTCAAAAAACCCGTCAGCGCACATAAGAAGGATTCAAAAGCATGGCTGTTTTCAATCATTTGCTTCATATCCTGATGATAAATAAAAGTTAAATTTTTCTCGTTTAAATTATGCAGAAATTGCTTGCGGGCTTCGTCGCCGCCAAAGGCCGCCCGGTGATGGCGTAAATGTGATTTCATCATGTCCATCATTCGTCCCACGCGCCACAACGTTAATCCAGGATTCACTTCGATGCATTTTACTGCGGGATCAATTCTTTTTTTAATAAACTGGGCGCGGGCTAACAAAGGAGCCGAATTTGAACCCATAGCATGATGCATATTAAATTGCTCTTCGAGCTCTGTCGCGAAATGCATTTCTACGCAGCGCTGGGTGTACGGAGTGAAGATTTTTCTGGGTTTCTTTTTTTTCATTTTAGCTTCGTGGTGATTCCACATCCACTGAATATGCTCTTCATTGCAATTTTCATAGCCCGGACATTTTTTTATGCACGTTAAGCATGATGGCAAAGTCCACGGAATATCAAAAGCCACGTACTCTAATGTTTCTTTGTTCTGATCAATAAGATCATGTATTTTAAGATCCACAGATATTTTTTCTTCTGATTTTAATTTTTCAAATAACCGAGACAAAAATATTTTTTTATTCTGGGGATAGTATTCAATTAAAGCAACACAGGCTTTATCGGATTTTCCACCGGCCAATGAAATACCCAGAAAACGGACGACATCATTTGTTTTTGGAATTATTTTTAAGTCCTCTAAAGGTTCAGCGGACTTACTGGCAATGCGTTTAGGCACTGGAACTTTTCTTTTTGACATACTTGTACAACCCTATCACGGTTCTGCGGTGGCACC
Organism: Bdellovibrionales bacterium; assembly: GCA_043754975.1. GTDB lineage: Bacteria > Bdellovibrionota > Bdellovibrionia > Bdellovibrionales > Bdellovibrionaceae > Pseudobdellovibrio. The sequence continues at coordinate 8,821 of JAYUTU010000313.1, forward strand.
CAGACTAATACACACCCGCCGCCACCTGCTCCACATATTTTAACGGCCAATGCGCCAGCGGCTAAAGTAATTTTTGCCAATTTTTCAATTTCTGGACTACTAAATGCTGGAGTGAGCTCGATGCGAGCTGCGAATTCTTGTTGAAATAAATTTGGCAACAGAGACCACTGCTTTTGTACAATAGCAACTTTAAGCTGGTCGGCGATAAGCTTAATTTTTTCAAGTGCTGCTAAAACTTTAATGTCACCCTCAACAGCTGCTTTTAAAACCTCAAAGTTATTTAAACCACTGTGATGTGATTTTCCCGTGTAAACTAACAAAAAATGATCCTGGAACGGAGTGTTCGCTACCGGCAGCACGGTATTGTGTGTCCCAGCCGCAGTATACTCGATGACACTGAGTCCCCCAACAAGAGGCGGATAATAATCCTGAGTGCCCGTTGGAGTTTTTAGTATTTCAGCTTCAATATTGTGAGCTAACTCGACCAATTTAGCTGTTGTTAGATCAGTCATTTTTAACCATGTTTGAAATGCTTTTAAAATAGAAATGACTAAACTGCTGCTACCACCCAGGCCACCACCAATGGGGCTCTGTGAAGCTGTTTGCAGAGTAAAGCCAGAGCTAAATGTGAATTTTTCAATAATTTTTTGATAAAATAATAACTTGGGATCTAGTGCCATTAAGAAGGCTGTGCGATCTGCAAATTGCCATTGCTGATCTAAATCTTTAGACCGCAAAATTATTGTTGGCTCTGTGCTTGGAGTTAATTCTGCTTCAGTCCAGATATCAATTGCTAAATTTATTGTAGTTGCACCACCAACAAAATTAAAAAGTGGCCACATATCCAGCGTGCCGCCAGCTAGATCGACCCGCGTCGGAGATTTTATAATAATGGATGTTGTCTCAGGTTGTTTCATTGCGACAGTTTCTGCATTTCACAGTTCCTTTTTTTTAAAGACCAGGCTTAGATTTATGCTTTCGATATCATTTTTTTCTAAGGCAAAGACAGAATCTCCTAAACTGGTGCGTGCATAAAAATAATCATTTAAAACACCATTTTTATTCAATTTGACTTCAGGTCCCCAGTTAAATTGCATAATTAAATTATCAGTCGCAGATTTTAGAATGAGCATTTTGTTGCTAGCAAGTGCTAGCGGAGCTTTCTGTTTAAGACCAGCATCTAAAAATTCTGAAACTTCCAGATCATGAATTTTATTTATCAACTTCACCAGCTCCACGGGTGAAAATTCAGTGCCCTCGGGTGCTGGCTGACTGCTTTTCCAAATATCTTTTTCTTTGGTGAAATTTAATTCAACACCATCATTTTTAAAATAAATTTTGGCAATGTCATTCAATGCAAATTGAAACTGACTGCTACGATCTCTCAGACCGTCTAAAGTTAGATTGCCGAAAAATTCCCAGCGGGTTGGGTCGATTCTAACCAAATTTGTCGGCCGCTCCGTCATTGCATAAACTGCATTGTCTTTTTCATGCTGATTAATGCTTACCGACCACGAAGAATCAGACGTTTGCAATGCGATCGTTACAGGAGCACTTTTTAACTTCTTTTCCTGAACTAACAACGATGACGGCTCACCGTCAAAAACGTAATCTTGAACAGAGGTTTCGGCTATTTGCTTTAACATCGCTCGCACTTTGTTTTGATCTAACATAAACTTAGGAAATTGAG
>JAYUTU010000314.1:0-2107 GCA_043754975.1 Bdellovibrionales bacterium
TCATAACTGATCTCCTGATAGCTATTTATCAATCAGCAGATCATAACGATTCAATTCTTAAATGCAGCATTTGAATTTAGTGTTAATAAAAATCAAAGCCTAGTCTAAAGATTATTTCAGAAGATGTTTAAAGCTCGATTAAGATCTTGGTTCCACGGAGAATTTAATCCGTCTTCGAGTGCACGATCATCGATCGCAGAGCCATCCCAAAATCCGCAAATGCGAACGCGTGTTGGTTTTCCATTTAGGTCTCGTTCGCCAGTAAAAACTGTTCCCGCATGACGCTGGCAGGCTCCGAATGTTTGGCTGGGCGTGGATCGATACGCGCGATTAGCATCTGGTCCACCGTACTCATTTCCCCGTCCCTGCAGCAAAGCTCGAGTCGTCATTCCACCATGTTCGGCTTGGAAATAGCAAAATTCATAAGTTATCGGTCGTGGTTGACGGGCTTTGACGAGCACAATATGCCCTAGATTATTTAAACAATTTTGTTGTTCTGGAGAGGCTGCAGATGAGATTGAGAAAAATGAGAGAAGTAAAAGGAATACAAACATAAGGCCCCCCGGCACGTTTAACTATAGTAGACAAAACCAGGGGGTCAAATTTTATTTAGAATATGTAACCAACACCAGCGTTTACGATTGTGTTCGTGTCGCCAGCTACTGAAGTTGTTTGTAAGCCGGCTGCTAGTGCCAAGCTGTTCACTAAAAATAGTCCGTCAGCTTTCAAACCAATTCCTAAATTGCTTTCAGTATCTAAAGGATCTGAACGCTTTTCAGTGAGTAAGTATGGATTTGCTGCAATATTCCACTTCTGCACCATAGGAAACATATAAAATGCTGCGCCCACGCCAAACTGAGTCGTTGAAACAGTGAATTTTTGTGTTGATGCCGGAACTAGTTTTTTAATTGGTGATGTTTTCTCAGACTCATTCATAAAGTTAACGCTTAAAGCAACTTTTGGCATAACAAAGAAGTTTGCATGCACATTTGGCTTACCGTCTAGCAAGTTAAGCATGTTTGTTGAGAAATGCATTTTAGGCTCAGCTCGAGTCCCGTAAGTATTTCCCAGTGTCATTGATGACTGGCTAGTTGCTTGGTTTGATATTGAGCTTTGCGCTTCCAATGTCGTTGCGTTCGGTGTGGCCATTTTTGCCTTAGCTGTTGCTGCAAAACCTGTTGCAGACGAAACTAAAATGCTTACTACGAGTGCTGTCTTAAGTGCTACTTTCATGCGGGAACTCCTTTTAAGTTTTGAGAAAAATTAACGTAATCAGTGAAGCCCGTCTATTGGAATTAAACACATCCGCATTGTTGCTGCGCTTTGGCATTGAGAATAGGGCGCAATTGCAGCAACCTAGAAGAATGCAAAAACCAATGGAAGAAATCCGTGACGGACAAAGTTTAGAGTTGCTCAAAGAGCTGCACATTTTAACTCGTGATGGAAAAATCAATCAGGATTCCCGCCGCAAATTAAAGCAAGTCTATCATCTCTATAATTTCATTGAGCCTTTGCTGCAGAAACTATCACTTTCAGAAAGCGCCTTAACTCTTGTCGATCATGGCGCTGGAAAATCCTACTTAGGATTCATTATTTATGACCTGTTCTTTAAATCGCTGAACCGAGGACATGTTTACGGAATTGAAACCAGAGACACTCTTATTCAGAAATCACGCGACCTGCAGAAAAAATTGGATTTTAAAAATATGACTTTTTTAAATGTCCCGGTTGCTGAGTCTATTACTTCAAAGGTTCTTCCTGAAAATATCGACATTGTGACAGCTTTACATGCCTGTGACACGGCGACGGACGACGCCATCGATTTTGCAATTGCAAAAAAAGCAAAGTTTGTTGTTTTGATTCCGTGTTGCCAAGCTGAAGTGGCAACTTTTTTGAAAAAAAATAAAGCAAAGCAGTTGGCGCATCCGCTCACTGAAATTTGGCGCCATCCGATTCATACTCGCGAATTCGGCAGTCACGTGACAAATGTTTTGCGGTGTTTGCGTTTGGAATCTTTTGGCTATCAAGTGACAGTTACCGAACTTATTGGGTTGGAACACTCTATGAAAAATGAATTGATTGTAGCCACGTTATTTGAACAGCCTAA
>JAYUTU010000315.1:0-2102 GCA_043754975.1 Bdellovibrionales bacterium
TAAAGAAAATTCTGATTTAGCCCAAAAGAAAAAAGCCAATTATATGAAAATGTATTCTCGTCCTGGAACAGAGGGCGGATTTCATTTTTTAACAGCCGACGAAAACACCATCAAAAAGTTAACCGAAAGCTTGGGCTTTGAATTTCGTTGGAACGAAGCTGCTCAAGAATGGTCACATGCATCAGCTGCGATAATTATTACTCCGGATGGACAGATTTCAAGGTATCTACACGGAATTGAATTTGACCCTAAAGATTTGAAGCTTGCATTAAATGAAGCTGCCCGCGGCAGCGTTGGCAATATTATCGATTCGGTTATTCTTTATTGTTTTAAGTACGATGAACATCAATCGAAGTACGGATTACAGGTTTTTCGAGTTGTTCAGCTCGGTGGGCTTTTAACTGTTCTGATACTGGCATTTTGGTTATTACCTGTGTTGTATAAAGCAGGAAGGGAGAAAGTGTAATTATGTGGTTCTTAGCACTCATCAGACAGGCAAACGCAGAAACGTTCATGCCAACTCAAGCCACTGAAATAGCGACGAGCATAGATAATCTTTATGGTTTTCTAATTGCTGCCAGTTTTATTTCGTGTGCAATTTTAATTGGAGGCATGGTTTACTTTGCCATTAAATACAAACGTCAGTCAGCCAATGATAAAACGGCTTACATTACTCATGATACACGATTAGAAATTTTGTGGTCTGTTGTTCCACTGATAATTTTTCTAGTTGTTTTTGCTTGGGGCTGGGTCATTTACCATGACATGCGCCAAATGCCGAAGAACGCACTTGAAATTCACGTTACCGGCAAACAATGGGCGTGGATGGTTGAATACAAGAACGGTGTCAAATCACCAATCATTGTTGTTCCCGTTAATCGTGACGTAAAAATTATTTTAACAGCGGATGATGTGATTCACTCACTTTACATTCCAAGTTTTCGTGTCAAACAAGATGCTATTCCCGGAACGTACACAGCTTTATGGTTTAACTCGAAAAAACTAGGTGAATTTCATGTGTTCTGTACAGAATTTTGTGGAACTCAGCATTCTGGAATGATGACAAAACTACGAGTTGTGACTCAGGAAGAATTTGATAAATGGCTAGTTGAAGAATCGGAAGTCTCTTTACTTCCGATGGCTCAGCGTGGTGGAAAAATTTTCCAAACAAGAGCTTGTGCTTCTTGCCATAACGTCAACAATGACGTCGTCAAAGTCGGACCTAGTTTATATAAAGCTTTTGGACAAGCTTCGCACGAACTTGATAGCGGAGAAGTTGTTGCGTTTGACGAAAATTATTTACGAGAATCAATTTTAAATTCAAATGCTAAACTAGCTAAAGGTTTCGGACCAAGATCAGCTATGCCAGCTTTCCAAGGTCAACTTTCGGAAACAGAATTAACGGCTTTAATCGAATATATTAAATCACTTAAATAAGTGGGGTAAAAAATGGGTCAAGCAGCACACGGTACTTCTTATATAAACTCTGAAAAAGGTCTGATGTCTTGGTTTACATCATTAGATCATAAAAGAATTGGTATTCTTTATTTTGTTACTGTTTTGTTTTTCTTTTTAGTGGGCGGCATTGCTGCATTACTATTAAGAGCAGAACTTTTTGCAGCGAATGTCACAGCCGAAGGGGTTGCAACTGCAGGACAAATTTTTAAAAACGGGGATACCTACAATCAAGCGCTCACATACCACGGAGCGATTATGGTTTTCATGGTTATCGTTCCAGGTATTCCTTCGATTTTCGGAAATTTCTTTTTACCATTACAAATTGGTGCAAAAGATGTGGCCTTTCCGAAGTTAAACTTAGCAAGCTGGTATTTATTTATGATTGGTGCTGCAATGGCAGTTGCGACACTGTTCATGAGTAGACTTGATACGGGTTGGACATTTTATACTCCGTATTCAATCAGAACCGGCGCAGCCGTTTCTTTAATGGTCGGCGCTGTTTTCATCATGGGTATGGCATCAGTTTTAACAGGATTAAATTTTATTGTGACGATTCACAAATTGAGAGCTCCTGGAATGACGTTTCATCGTATGCCGTTATTTACTTGGGCTATTTATTCGACTTCGATTATTCAAGTTTTAGC
>JAYUTU010000316.1:0-4540 GCA_043754975.1 Bdellovibrionales bacterium
CCAAAACGTAATGGCTTTTTTTCTGTGCCACCAATTTGATCCTGCCATTTAGCAAGCACTGAATACTGCAGGCCTTCAGCAAGAATTAATTTATCTGCGGTGCTGGGTGCTAACGGGGCCCAACCTAAATTTTTCAATGCGAAATTTTTTAGAGTATTACTTGAGGTATCGTGAGCACAGCCACTGAAAAGCGAAAGACCAGAGGCGCTACTAAGAGCTAATGAAGAAAGTCCAAAAAATTGTAAAAATTCACGTCGTGATTTTGTCATAAGCCCTTTGTTATTTTAAATTGAAATGTTTTATGAATTTGATATGTACGGCTTTATCTTGGTACGTATCTTCAGGATTCAGCAAGTCCTCCGTGCTGTAACCAGACCTAATAGCGACAACCCCAATTGCACTTTTAATTCCGCTATCCTTTGTACTGTCTGCTAAAATAAAATCAACGCGCCATGTCCGATAGGACAAGGTCCAGAAATGATTATTTTTTTCAATTCTTTTCTTCTGGGTATTTATGGCGTCATATTCAAGCTGCCGCATGATAAACGGTCTGATTTCAGTTACTTTATTTATTTCTAAGAAACCTAGTTCCTCTTCAGCTGAGGGCGAGAAACTAACTTTCATTTTTGGATGCACAGAAGTCTTAAGCCATTTTACAGTGGCCTCTGGAACTGAATCAACTTCAGAAATATAGGGTTTGATATCGTAAACTGGAGTTCCGTCTAATAAATCATTGGGTCCTAAAAACAGAGTGGTTCCAGAAATTTTTAGTAGCGGCACGCAGGTTAAGCCCAAAGGATTTGGCCGATAGGGTGCTCGCGTGGCAAAGACTCCAATTTTTCGATCTGACCGCGGCGTTTGCACTAAGGGTTTCCAGCTGGTGTTGTGATGAAAACCAAAAATAATCCAAACGTGCGAGCACCCATCTAGATCTTGTAATGCTTGTAAGAAATTATCACCTTGTAACATAAGTGTTGCTGGTAAACTTAAACCATCCGGTTGCCTTGCGGCCTGATAGGGTTCTACTTGGTCAGATGTAATAAGGCCTATGCTTTTAAGAACTAGTTCCATGATCTTCGCTCCACTGGCGTCGCCATTCATAACCGGCAATAGCTGCAGCCACAGCTGCATTTAAAGAATTTTTTATTCCGTACATTTCTATCTTACGAACTTCATCACAAAGTGCTAACTGCTCGGTGTCTAAACCAAACCGCTCATTTCCGATAATAAACGCAGTCGGTGTATTTTCTTGAAAGGGTGCTGATAAGACGATTGATTTTGCGGACGTCTCAAGGCCAATAAGGCGAAAATTTTGGGATTTTAATTTTTTCACTGCATCAGTAAACGTTGCGGTCTCCCAATCCATAATAAGGCTTGCACCTAGGGCTGCTTTTTCGACTTGCAATTGATGCGGAGTCGCTGTGTAACCACAAAGCCAAATCTTTTCTGCCCCTAACGTATCTGCAGTTCGAAAAATAGAACCCACATTAAAAGCAGACCGCATGTTATCTATGACAAAATGCAAAGGCACGCGGGCTGTGACTAAATGATCTCGGTCTGTGCTAGAAATTAAAAAGTCATCGTCCTGAACTGCTTTTTTTAACATGCGTTCAAACGGAACAGCAATGGCTGCAAAGTGTTTCAGAGTCATTTGCGGATTTAAATGCAGCGCATACGTTGAAAGTTTTTTTAAAATCGGATCCGTTGAATTTTTAAATTCATTAATACAAAAAATAAGTTGCTCGAGCAGCTGTTGGTCAAACAAAGCGTCTGCAGAATCCATTTCTAGACCGCTAAACAGCTGGTAGATCTCTTCTAATTTTTTTTTCTCGTTGGTATCCATTAGATTTCCATGCGGTTTATTTGACGCGACTGCCGGCTTTAGCGCCCAGGTCGGGTGACAGCACAAATAAATCAGTGCCACCATCGCCAGCCGCTAGGATCATTCCTTCGCTAATACCAAATTTCATTTTTCTGGGTTTTAAATTAGCACAGACTAAAACATGCCGGCCAATTAATTTTTCAGCAGCGTAAGCTGATTTTATTCCTGCAATAATCTGCTTCGTTTCACCAGAAGCTAATTCCACCTGCACTCGTAATAATTTATCTGCTTCTTTTATTTCTTCAGCAGCAATAATTTTTGCAATACGCAGGTCAATTTTCATAAAATCATCAAATTCAATTTCTGCTGGCTTTGTTTCAATAGCAGCTGCAGACACTTTTGCAGTTGTGGTCTTTGCAGCACCTGCGGCAGCAGAAATCTTGAGTTGTTCAGAAACCATGGCATCGACTTTCTCTGTTTCGACCCGGCTAACTAAGTGAACATAGTCATTTATTTTATGTTGGGTCAGAATTTTTGTAGTGTCTGACCACTGATAGGGCTTTTCGTTTAATAAGCTAGCCACTTGGTCAGCAAGAGTTGGCAACACCGGTTTGAGATAAATAGCCAGTATTCTGAAGGCATTTAAAGTCGTTGTTAAAACTTTTTTGGTTTCTACAGGATCTGTGGCTAAGGTTTTCCATGGTGCTTTTTCATCAAAGTATTTATTAACATCATCTGCCAGTTCACGAATAAGGGTTGTGGCTTTGGCAAAATCACGGCGGTTATACAGGTCTGCGATCGCTTCGCTTTGGGCTCCGAGTGCAGAGACTATTTTAATTCCGGCAGCATCCATTTCACTCAGAGTGCTATCCATTTTTTTAGTTAGCATCTGCGCTCCACGAGACGCTAAATTGACAATTTTCCCAACAAGGTCTGAATTAACCCGCGCTGCAAAATCAATAAGGTTTAAATCTAAATCGTTGATACTGCCGTTAATTTTTGTGGCGTAATAATAGCGTAAAAATTGTGGGTCTAAGTGATTTAAATACACACGTGTAGAAATAAAAGTTCCTCGGGATTTTGACATGCGTTCACCATTTACCATCACGTGTCCATGCACAAGCACCTGGCTAGGGGTTTTAAAATCAGCACTTTTTAATAAGGCTGGCCAGAATAGAGTGTGAAAATAAACAATGTCTTTACCGATGAAATGATAAATTTCACAGGCACTTTTTTCAGACCAAAACTCATCGAGTGACCGGTTATTTTTCTTTGCCCATTGATCAGTGGCTGAAACATAGCCCATGGGTGCATCAACCCAAACATAAAAAAATTTGCCAGGTTCGCCCGGGATCGAAAAACCAAAGTACGGTTCATCGCGCGAAATGTCCCAGTCTCGCAGATCTTCATTAAACCATTCCATCATTTTTTTTGAAACTTCTGGCGCCGTGTGCTGGGGTAGCCACTCGGTAAGATAGGTTTTAAAATCATTTAGCCGAAAGAATATATGATCCGAAGCCTTTTTGATCGGCTTCGTGCCGCATAACGAACATCCCGCATTAATTAAATCTTCTGGTGTGTATGTAGCGCTGCAGACGTCACAGGAATCACCGTACTGATCGGCCGCTTTACATTTAGGACAGGTGCCTTTAACAAATCGGTCAGGTAAAAACATCTTATCGTTGTCACAGTAAAGTTGTTGGATTGATTTTTTGTGAATATGCCCTTTGGCCTTCATGCGGGTGTAAAACAATTCACAAAGTTTTTTTATTTTCTTCAGAGTTTGTACTGCCATAGTGATCAAAGTTGATTGAAAAATCTTTGAAGTCGTTGATGTGATCTGCTGCTGATTTTGCAATAAGCTGCTCTGGCGTTATGCCTTGTTCACGGGCCTTCACCATGATGGGGGTTCCATGAGTGTCATCAGCGCAGATAAAAACACAGTCGTGGCCGCGCATTTTTTGAAACCGAGAAAAAATATCAGCTTCGATGTGCTCGAGCATATGCCCTAAATGAATTGGTCCGTTGGCGTAAGGTAGAGCGCACGTCATTAATATTCGTCGTTGTTTCATAAGCTTCCTAAAAAACCTTTATAGCGTCATTGTTAGACTTCTAATTGAATCTTATCCAGCAAGTCGGGATCTGATAAAACCTTTTCACCACCCAGCGCAATCGTGATCAGGGGATTTCTTGCGATGCGCACTGGAATGCGGACTTCCATTTCAATTTTCCCACACAGTTCTGTGATCAGGGCTCCGCCACCAGCCAAAACAATGCCGTTATCAATAATATCAGAAACTAGCTCTGGTGGTGTTTTTTCGATGGCGTTTAAAATACCGTGCACAAGAACCTGAATGGAATCAGATAATGCCGTACCAATTTCTTCCGACGTGATTATTTGCTTTCGCGGGTAGCCAGTATCTAAATCACGCGCTTCAATTTCCATCGAGCGAATGTTTTTCTTAGGTAGCGCAGTACCTAGCTCAATTTTTAATTGCTCGGCAAGCTCGTCAGTAACAACGATTTTTTTAGTATCTTTTAAATAGCGAATGATAGCTTCATCAAATTTATGGCCACCCATTTTTAAAGGCTCACAGTAGACAACATCAGAAAGGGCAATCACAGCAATTTCTGTGGTCCCACCGCCAATATCAATAATCATTTGTCCGGAAGCCTCTTTGATTGGAAGTCCTGCTCCGATGGCTGCTGCCATGGGCT
>JAYUTU010000317.1:0-4533 GCA_043754975.1 Bdellovibrionales bacterium
GGTGCTGGTAAAACGACATTACTCATTAAAACATTCTTGGATTTTTGTGCCGAATTCGAATTGTTGCATAAACGTTTGCCACGTATCGCAATCACTACGATTACCCGTAAAGCCACTCAAGAAGTCAAAGAGCGCTTGAGTGTGAAAGCGTTAGAAAAAAAAGACGACCGGCTATTTCAGCACATCAATAAAAAAAGCAATATTCATATTTCTACAATTCACGGTCTTTTGACTCTGTTGGTCCAGGAAAATGCTGATTTGCTTGGTTTACCCCAAACTATAAAAATTGTAGATCAAAATGCATATAAGAAAAATCTGAAAAAGATTGTGCGTCAGCAGCTTAAGAAAAATCCTCAGTTTTCAGAAATTCTGGAGCACTATACTTTTGTGCGTTTAATCGATTGGGTCGTACTCGCGATGGAAGCCCTGCGGCAGCAACCTGACCTCGAGATTCTTTCTTTGATTGATTTAAAGAATTCTTCGGAAGCTCATTTTTTACTTCTTGAAAAGCAATTAGACAGAATTTTAGAAAATCTAAAACAAATACAGAGCGATCTGCCAGATACGTGGCTCAGTTATCTTCAGTTTTTACACAATTTGCACGAAAAATTGAAAACTCAATCTGTAGAAAATATTTTAAATTGCATCGAGACTAAGCCGCCTAAGCCCCGTTGGAATAAAAAAACACCAGCTTTTTCGGAAGAGCTGCATACAGAAATTGAAAATTTCTGGGATATTTTTGATATCTCAGTCGTTGATTCCATAGATTATTTTAACGAGCATGAAAAGCTATCGTCGGTTTTTTTAAATTTAGTAAAAGATGTTTACACTGCCGATACAGCTCGTAAGCAGGCCACTGGAGAAATTACGATAAATGATTTAGAGTTATTTTCTGTCGAACTTGTGCGCCTTCATCCAGAGGCCATTTTGGACTTTTCAGATAAATTTGATTACTACATGATTGACGAATATCAGGATACATCTCCGCTACAGGTCGAAATCTTAGATCAAATTATTAATTCGAAGCCACATTTTATTGTTGGGGACCCACAGCAAAGTATTTACTTGTTTCGCGGTGCCAGATCCGAAGTATTTTTATTAAAACAAAAACTGGCAGCCGAAAATTCAGGACGGTTGTCTTTAACATTCCTTGATACTAATTACCGTAGTGAGCCCAGCATCATGGCATTCATCAACGATTATTTTCAACACATGAGTAGCCAGTTCGAGCCCATGAAGACCAATCCTCACAAGCCATTGTTGAAAAAACCAGTTCATTTTATTCAAGCAGAAAATGAAGCAATCGGAGTTCTTCAGCATATTGCCCAGCTGTTAAATCAGGGTGTAAGCGCAAAAAATATTTGTGTGCTTTCAAGACGAAATCAAAATCTTATAAAAATTGCTGCCGCGGCGCAAAAAATTCATATTCCCGTGCAATTGCAAATTTCTTCTGGCTTTGATCAAAAGCGTGAAATTTTAGATTTGATCAGTATTTTAAAGTTTTTGGTAAATCCGCACGACAATGAAAATTTAATTCTTCTTTTACGAAGCCCTTGGGCACATTTAAATGATTCAGATATTGCAGCTGCTTCCAAATTAGATCGTTCGCTTTGGACGGCGCTGTTGCAAAGCAATTCAAAAAATAGCAGCGTACAGATTTTAAAAGACTATTTTCTAAATTATCAAAAACTAGGCGTTAGCGAAGCCTTCGTACTGTTCATACGGCAATCCACATTTTTAGAGCATTCACAAGTTTATGATAGCTCGGGTAAGCGCGAAGCCAATTACTGGAAATTCTTTTTTCATTTAAAGAAGGCTGAACGCACCCAAGGATTTTCTTTAGCAAAATATCTAGGTGATAATTTTCAGTTTTTACAATCTGATTTAGGATCGTCGCAGTCTGAAGCGGTTCCAGTCATACAACCTGACCGGGTCAGCCTGATGACGATTCACGCTTCGAAAGGGCTCGAATTTGCTCATGTTATCGTTGTTGGATTTTCTGAGCAACCCTTGCTGACTTTGTATCAACCATTGAGCATTTGCTTAACCGAGAAAAAATTAAGTCTTGCCCCGTATATTGCATCGGAATCAAAAAATGCAGTCAGCCGTTGGGGTCAGAAACAGCGACAAAATTTTAATCAAAAAGAATCCGAAGAACACGAGCGCTTGTTGTATGTTGCGCTAACGCGCGCCCAAGAGGGCCTTGCCTTAGTAGCAGAAAATAAATCGCGTCAGTTAGCAACGTCGTGGCAAAAAAAATCATTTTGGCCTGAGGCGGGTACCCATCCGCACAAGCATTACGAATTAATTTCGGCCGTGGCTGATACAGTTTTAGCGCCACAAGTTCAACAGAAAAAAATAGTTGTCAGTGTTCCGCCGAAACTGGAGTTTAAAAATCACAGCGAAATTTCAACCAGTGTGACTGAGTCCCTCTCTGCTGAAGTCCCTTCGAGCGCATCGCCTGTGAACTACGAAAAAAAAATCAATGATATTTTAAAAGCGAAAAAAGGCACTGACTTGCACCGACTGTTTGAATCCTTGCAAATTTTTACTAAGAATAGCGAAATGTTTAATGCTTTGCAGGAGAACCTGTCGCATGAGCAAAGAAAATCAATCCACTATTTACTGAATCTTCAGGAGTTTCCGTTACAGGAACTAATTCAGCAGGGGCATGTCGAATGGGGTTTTGGATTGCACACTGCAAGTGGAGTCCTACAAGGTCAAATTGATCTCTGGGGAATTTGTAATAATGAAATTTATATTTTAGATTATAAGACGGGTAGCACGGCTTATGCTGATAAAGCCTATCAGCAGTTACTATTTTACGCTCACTGTTTGTATAAAATGAATAAGCTTGCTTTCGACATGAAATTAAATTTCGTTGTCACCTATCCACTTGAGGAAAAGACTTTAAGAAAATCCTACAGCAACTACGCAGATGTCTTAAAACAGACACCGGCTGCAGTTGCTGCACTTTTTGCGTAACAAGCAAAGAACTTAACTAGTTCGCTGTTGAATCTGGATCCACGCTGCGTGAATACGTACTTAAAGATCCAAGAACTTGCAACAGTCTAGTTTGGGTGGTCTCTAGTTTGCGGCCATTCATTAAAATTTGCGCCAATTGGGCTCCAGAAATTTTATCAAGTTGCTTGTCACCGTCGTTGTCACTCTGAATTTCAACTTCAAAATCTGCTGTGGCAACAGTAATAAACGACTGACCAAGTGCGAGAAGATGCAGCGACTCTAATTTCCGGTTTTCAACACTTATCTGCTGGAGCTGTCCAACGATAGACTGAATTGTTGCAGTTAACTTAGATTTTTCTGAAGCCTTCAGAGTTCCAAGTGCTAGCTGAACAATGTTGATCTGAGAAACTAACATCTCACGCAACCACTCGACTTGGTTGACAAAATTCGCTGGAGAATCAGCAGCGTCAGAAGCCGCAGGCATAAATAGCTCTTTGATATTTAGTGCACGCATCTTGGAAACAATTTTTGCTGCAACTACATCAGCAGCTGCGCGCTGAGCAGCTACTTCAGGAATTTCGGCGATATAAGCTAGCATTGACTTCTGTGACTCAGTTTCGCAAGCTTTCTGGTCGACTGGTTTATTTTCCTTGTCTACAGCGCAGACCTTTTCGCGGGCTTTTGTTATATGGTTATTTAATGCTTCCTGATAAACCATATCCGCAACGAAGATGTCTGACATCAGTTGATAAAGTTCATCACGATTTGCAAAAAGTGTTTCAATACGTGCGGCCTCGTGGACCATAACGGTGCTACCCACTCCACTTTGTGATGCGAACATAACGCGCGTGTCGGATTTGTCGCGGGATTGTCCTTGTTTAGCAACATTTGGACGATCTTCCGGAGCTAGGCGCACAGGAGCTGTGTTTACTTTGAATGCTTCTGCAAAAGGATCAAATCCGCGCCATTTTGATTCAGCCAAACTTATTATTGAAGCGACTGCTGTTTGGTCAGCAAGCAATTGATTTACTGCTGTTGGTTGTTTTGTTTCTACTAAAGAAGCGTTAGGAGCAAAAAATCCAACATTTAAAGTGTCAGTCATAATTTGTAACATCGTATTAATGGTCAATGAATTTGCTGGGTCACTGATCTGTAAAAAGTACTGTTCAAAATCTAAATACGAAATCGTGCTGTTATTGCTATCGTCCATAGACCGCGGAGCTGATGACTGCATTAAAAATTGCAGCGCAAAAAATTTGTCGTAACCAATACCAAAAGTATCCAGTTTGTCACGATCTACGGCACGGTCATAGATGGAACGAGCTTCCAAAACTTTATAGCCTTTACAAGCAAACGATCCATCAGGATTGGCTTTGCACTCTGCTCCATCTTCTTTTGTAGAGTTGCGTGCAACGTAGTGGTAGGGAACAACAACGAGGCGGTTTTTAATATCACCAGCACTCACTCCGCGAGCGTCAGGAGTCCGAATCAGCTCATGAAAAAAGTTATAACCCAATTGTGCAGCCTGCACTTGATCTTGAATAATGGCTTGTGCAGCTGCTGCAGGTC
>JAYUTU010000318.1:0-2097 GCA_043754975.1 Bdellovibrionales bacterium
GGACAAGTTAAAGATAAAGTTCGCGAAGCTTTGAAACATTTTAATAGTGAAGCGATCATTGCAGTGACTGATGTAGATATCAGCGGAGCAGGGCAGAAACCGTTAAATTTATATATTGTGGGTGATGATTTAAACGAATTATCGACTTTTGCATTAGCTCTTCAAAAGAAAATTGCACTTATTCCTGGTTTAATCGATGTTGATACGAACTTTAGATCTGGTAAGCCTGAATATCGTATTGTGTTTGATCGTGAGCGTTCAGAGGCCTTGGGTATTTCAACTGTGACTGCTGGTGCAGAACTTCGTTACCGCACTGAGGGCGCGCTGCCAGCAGTGTATAGAAAAAATGGAATTGAATACGATGTGCGTGTAAAATTTATTGACGCCGAAATGGATTTGGAAAAAGAATTTGCAACAACAACAGTGCCGAATCAAAATTTTAATATGGTGCCTTTATCTAAAGTAGCCACTGCAGAAAAAGTCGTGGGATTTTCACAGATAAATCGTCAAAACAAAGGACGATTTATAGCAATCAGTGCAAATCTAGGAACCGGCGGGCAGCTGGGCGGTGCTGCTGCTGAGATTGAAAAACTATTAAAAGGTGAAATGAAACCCCCATTAGGTGTCAGTTATAAATTTGAAGGTCAGGCCCAAGATTTTATTGATTTGATCACGAACATGACAATTGCAATGGGCTTAGGGGTTTTATTTATTTACTTGGTGCTTGCTTCGCTTTATGAAAGTTTTGTAACTCCGTTTACAATTTTATTGGCTTTACCGTTAGCTATATCAGGAGCTTTTGCAGGGTTATATATTTTTGGTAAATCGATTGATATTTTTTCAATCATCGGTTTGATTTTACTTTTGGGTGTTGTTGCCAAAAATTCCATATTGCTAGTCGATTACACGCAGCAGATGATGCGAGAAGGAATGACGTTGAACGATGCAATCATTCGCGCAGGGCGTGTTCGTCTGCGACCAATAGTGATGACATCACTTGCGCTAGCGGCAGGTATTTTACCAATTGCTATTGGTATGACAGCTTTAGGTGCGCAACGACAATCAATGGGTGTGGCGATTATTAGCGGAGTTGTTAGTTCAACTTTATTAACCTTGATTGTGGTGCCAGCAGCCTACGGCTACGTTGAACAGTTTAGATTGTGGACGAGATCAAAGTTTATATAAATTTTTAAATTTCTGAATGGATTGGAGTTTTTGATTAAAAAGACTCCAGTCGTCAGTGTCAGATATATGTTTCCAAATCTGTTCGATTTCATCGATTAATAATGTTTCAGGTTTTTCTAATTTAAAATAATCACTGGATTGAATTGACTCATTAATGACAGAACCAGTGTCTAGCAGCTTTTTAAGTTCTTTTATCTCAGGTTGATCCAAGAATTGAAGAACTAAAGGCTTTTTAAACACAGGGTTTGTGCTCTTTTGGGCTGAATGCAGGCTATAAAAAGCTAATTCATAACCAATTGAAATATCTGACAGACCTTTATAAAAAAGTTGAACTGCTGTTTCTGCTTCTAATTCAGTTTTAAGCTGAATGTTTAATTTATTCTGAAAAGATTTTTGAAAATTTTTATGAAAAAGTTTTTCAAAAATTTCTAAGTCATGTTTCGAAGAAAAATCAGGATAGGCCTTTTCAAGGCATAGTCCTAACTGAGCCAAATTCCATAAAAGACTTTCCGGCTGCCTGCCAAATGAATATAAGCCACTGTGATCAAAATAGGCCGCTGTAAAATCGGGATCGTAAGTCGGCAAAAAGCGATAAGGGCCAAAATCAAAAATTTCACCTGTAATATTAATATTGTCTGAATTAAGAACACCGTGAACAAAACCAGCAGTCATGAGCTGTGCCGCTTGTTCAGCTAATCTTTCGCTGACACATTGAAATAATATTTCGGCGTGACTTTTTTCAGTGATTATTTTTTCAGGATAATAATTTTCTAAAACATAGACAGTTAATTTTTTAATTTGATCAATTTGATTGATGTAAGCCAAGCGCTGAAAAGTCCCGATACGAATATGTCCTCGAGTCATGCGGGTCAGTACTGCTGAGCGGGTGGGGCTTGGTTCGTCGTGGCGAAT
>JAYUTU010000319.1:0-2094 GCA_043754975.1 Bdellovibrionales bacterium
AAAGTACGAAAGGCTTCATCATGTCTCAAAATAACTCGTCTCCAGATTCCGCTCTGGCAACTCGCGTAATTGCTTTTAACTATGTTTTAAAAAATGCAGAAGGTCAGATTCTAGATCAGTCCGAGCCCAACCAGCCCCTCCCTTTTTTAGAGGGGAAACAGCAAATCATTCCCGCATTAGAAAAAGTCATTTCATTAATGGGCGAAGGCGATAAAAAACAAATTTCATTAACTGCCAGTGAAGCTTACGGCGAATTCCGCCAGGACATGATCATGGAAGTTTTAAAAGAAGAGCTCGCTCATATAAAATTAGAATTGGGTGCGCATTTGCAACTGCAGTTAGATAAACAAGTGCGTGTCGTGAAAGTGACTAAAATGACAGATACGCATGTGACGCTTGATGGTAACCACCCACTGGCGGGTGTTGGTTTAGTATTTGATGTGGAAATCATGTTGGTGCGTCAAGCAACGCAAGAAGAACTTCAGCACGGTCACGTCCATGGTTTGCATGGACACGAAAAGCACCACTGATTTTTGTCCAGCTTAGTTTCCAAAACTTGTTTGTAAATACATATTAATTTAATCTAGTAGAAGATTTTTGAACGATACGAAATACGCCTTCGGAGGAACGACATGGCAAAAAAATTATACGTAGGGAATTTATCATTCTCTGTAACAGACGACGAACTTCAACAAGCATTTGCATCATTCGGCACGATCTCTTCAGCACGCGTGGTCATGGACCGCATGACGGGTCGAAGCAAAGGTTTTGGATTTGTCGAGCTTGAGGACGATAGTGCAGCTGATGATGCTGTCAGTAAAATGGATGGACAAACTATCGGTGGACGACCAGTTCGAGTTTCCGAAGCAAAACCGCAAGAGGATCGACCTCGAGGTGGTGGTGGACGCGACGGTGGACGCGATAGTGGCGGCAATCGCGGCGGCGGCAGCTACTAACTGTTCAAGTAACCAACAATTTATTTAGCAACTAACGTCCTGCGCGTTAACAAAATACATATAAAATTTTACGAAAAATACGACTAAGATTCTAAGCATGCTTAGAATCTTTTTTTTAATTACTTTAGCGTATATCTTTTTCACGTCTGCCATGGGCGAAGCCAAAACATTTGTTTTTCTTGGTGACTCGCTCACTGAGGGCTACGGAGTCGCGCAGACGTCATCATTTCCATATTTAATTCAGCAAAAAGTTACTGCCGATAAATTAAATTGGAAGATTGTTGGTGCTGGATCTAGTGGGTCCACTTCAGCCTCTACTTTATCAAGATTAAAATGGATTGCAAAAGACAATCCCGATTATGTCATGATTTTGCTCGGAAGTAATGATGGCTTACGTGGATTTAAGCCTGAGGACATCGAAAAAAATCTGTCCGAAGCTCTAGACTGGGCTAGCAAAAATAACATAAAAATTATCCTCGGGCAGCTGAATGTGCCTGCCAACTACGGCAAAGCCTATCAGCAAAAATTCGCAGACATTTATCCGCGTTTAGCTAATAAATTTAAAATTGATCTAGCACCATTTATTCTTGATGGAGTCTATGGACAATCAGATCTGAATTTACCTGATGGAATTCATCCGAATGAAAAAGGTTATAAAATAATTGCAGAGCGCATGTACGCATTTTTGAAAACCTATCTTAAGTAAAGGTCCCCACAATGAGTTTAAAAATCGAACAGGTTTCTAAAAGCTATCAGCAAAATGTTTCTGATTCCAAAAGCGAGCGATTGCAAATTTTAAAACAACTTAATCTTAATGTTCCAACCGGTGAATTGGTTGCTATTGTGGGCGCCTCTGGCAGCGGAAAATCAACATTTTTAAGTCTGGTTGCGGGCTTAGATTCTTTTGATGAAGGCTCTATTTTTGTCAACACTCAGCAACTCAATAAATTTTCTAAAAAAGAAATGACCCAGTTTCGTTCGGAAAATATTGGTTTCGTTTTTCAGCAGTTTCATTTAATTTCTCATTTAACCGCATTCGAAAATTTAAGCCTGCCGTTACAAATTCTGAATCGTCCCTACACACCTGATTTTATTCTGCAAGAGCTTGATAACGTTGGCTTAAAGGCCAGGGCCCAGC
>JAYUTU010000320.1:0-4522 GCA_043754975.1 Bdellovibrionales bacterium
TGGGTAAATGTTCCGCGAACGCAGTCTTGACCGGTTAAGCGAACTGATGTGTTTTCGCTCAGTAAACTGCCGTAAGCCAAAAGTTCGCCCATGCCCCAATCGATGGGCTCGGTGCCAGCCGCCATGGACTTACGAGTTTCAAGTAGCTTCACAAGCTTTGGATGAATATTAAATCCTGTAGGTATTTCAGATATCGTTGCACCCACTTTTTTCAAGGCACCAAGATCAATTTTAGTATTCGTCGGTTTTTCAATATCGGCCTGAGTAGCTTTCTTTAAACCTTTCCAGGCGCCTTCAAATTTAAAGGTTTTGATTTTAGGTGGAGTGGCTTTTGTGTCTTCAAAAATCTTTTGCAGTTCACCCATGCGGGTTAACGATAAATTTTCTGTGAAGGCTTGATCGCAAATTCCAGCTTGAATTAAATTTTTAGAATAAATTTCTCGTAACGTTGGATGTTTGCGAATGATGTCATACATCAGTGGTTGCGTGTACGCAGGTTCATCGCCTTCGTTGTGTCCGAAGCGGCGGTAGCACAATAAATTAATCACAATATCGCGGCTGTATTCTTGGCGGTAACGAATAGCAATATCCATGGCACGCACGCACGCTTCAGCATCGTCACCGTTACAATGAATCACTGGAATTGCCAGAACTTTTGCGACGTCCGATGAGTAATGTGCAGATCTTCCGTTTTCTGGGTTGGTAGTGAAGCCAACTTGGTTATCGATAACAACATGCACAGTTCCACCAACAGTGTAACCCTGAACATGCGCCATTTGGAACGTTTCCATGACAACACCTTGGCCAGCGAAAGCAGCATCACCGTGAATTAAAACAGGAATTACTTTTTTACGCTCGGCCGTATCGCTACGTCGTCTTTGAGCTGCGCGTGCCATTCCCAAAACAACTGGATTTACAGCCTCTAAGTGAGACGGATTAAATGCCAATTGCGCAGTCACTTCTCCAGTTGGAGTTTTTTTAATTTTCGAGTACCCCAAGTGATATTTAACATCACCATCGAAATCTTCAAGCGGTGTCTCTAGCTCTGTTGGACCATTAAAGTCAGCGAACATAGATCCCACGTCTTTACCCATAAAATTTGCCAAGACATTCACTCGGCCCCGGTGCGACATGCCAATCACGATCTCTTCAACTTTAAGAGCTGAACCCTTGATAACTAAGTGATCAAGCATGGGTAGCAAGGCGTCTCCGCCTTCGACTGAAAATCTTTTTGTTCCGACGTAGCGAGTGTGAATAAATTTTTCTAGGGCCTCAGCGGCAGTAACAGATTTTAGAATTTCTTTTTTTTGCTCTGCTGTAAAATTAAGTGCAGTTGGATTTTGCTCGAATTCTTTGATGAACCAGTTTCTGATTTCAGGTAGCGCCTCGGCACACTGTACAGTTAATTTACCGCAGTAAACATTTTTCAAGTGGGCAATAATTTCTTTGAGTGATGCATTTGGCTTCCCAATCACGGATCCAATTTGAAATTTACTTTCCAAATCCTTTTCGGATAAATTAAATTTCGTCAAATGCAGTTGATCACTGGGACTTGGCGTGTTCGTCAACGGGTCTAAATCGGCCTCGTAATGTCCGTAATTTCGGTAAGCTGAAATTAAATTATAAACGTGCAGTTCTTTTTCAGAAACTCCGCCCGATTTTGTGACGTCTTTGGAAAATTCAACGCCCTCAAAGAAGCGCTTCCATTCAATTCCTACCGAGTCTGGTGCTGTCTTAAATTGCGTGTACAAAGATTCTAAATAATCGAGATTTAAGTGATTCATTATATTTTGACCTCAAGTGTGATTTCAAGGAAGATAATGTCATAACTTTGTAATCAAATGAATAGAAAAGTCGAATTTTATCTCATGCGATTAAGACGTGCTGCGCGTGCGCCAGTGCTGTCCTTAGAGATCACCAAGATCACCTTTTTTGGAGGAACCCAGCGATGAAAATTTATAAATTAGTGCTAATCAGACACGGTGAATCTGTATGGAATCAAGAAAATCGATTTACTGGCTGGAAAGACGTTGATCTATCGGAAAAAGGCATTACAGAAGCACAAAAAGCAGGCAGCACACTGGCTGCTCAAGGACTGTCATTTGATGTGGCTTATACAAGTCGCCTTACGCGAGCGATAAAAACGCTGAATATTATTTTAGATCGCATGAATTTGAACTGGATCCCGGTTACAAAACAATGGCGATTAAACGAACGGCATTATGGCGCCCTTCAAGGTTTAGACAAGGCCGAAACCGCGGCAAAACACGGTGATGCTCAAGTAAAAATCTGGCGGCGCAGTTACGATACGCCTCCGCCCTTAATGACTTCGAACGACCCGGAGCACCCGAGCCAGGATCCACGGTATTCTGATATTTCTGTGCAAGAGATTCCGAGCGGTGAATCGTTAAAAGATACAGTGGCTCGCGTTTTACCACTTTGGAAAGAAAAAATTTCGAAAGATATTTTGGCAGAAAAAAAAGTTTTAATTGCAGCTCATGGAAATTCGATTCGTGCACTGATTCAATATCTGGAGAATTTAGGTCCGGCTGAAATTATGGAAGTTAACGTTCCAACCGGAGTGCCGTTGGTTTACGAATTAGATGCTGAGCTAAAAGTTTTACGCAAATACTACTTAGAAAACTAATTACTTACGAATGGCTTTTCGAATATCGACAGTCTTGTTTTGTTTTTTATCACCAGAGCTAAAAAATCCAGCAAAGCCATCCCATGCGCTAGACGCTGTTTTCCCAATCCAAGTGAACGGAGACGTGACAGTTTCCACTGCAGCTAATTTTGCTTTGGTGATTCCCTGATCGACAACTTCATTAGCAGCAATTTTAGACTCGGTTATCAGCTCTGTCCCGGCAGATTTTGCGGCAGCAATTGTTTTTTCCGAGACCTGCTCGGCAGCTATTGTTGCCTTGGCAATAGCTTGATCGATTACCTTTGCCGCAGAAGCTTCGGCTTTTGTGACGGATGAGTTCACTATTTCTGAGGCAGCTACCTTGGATTGAGCAACAGCACTTGTAACGATTGATTCAGATGCTTTTTGCGTTTTCCCAATAGATTCTTCCGCAACTTCTAAGGACGTCTTTTTAATTTCTGCTAATGACTCTTTCAAAACAACTTGAATGGTTTCACGGGCTTTTTCAATTGTCTGTTCAATGGCTTTCCCTTTTTCCTTTTCAGCTGCAACCTTCTCAATCTCAGCATTTTTTTCCGCCACTTTTTCTTCGGTTGGTTTTACGGTAGGTGCAAGATCTGCATTTAAGCGTGGATCCATTTTTTCAAACTCTTGGACGTTCGCTAGTCTGCCAAAGTGCTTTCGCAGTGCCGTTGCGCGATCACTCTCGCTACTGATGGCTTGATTCAAACAGAGCATCGAAATAATCATACCGCTGCTATCTTGGAAAGTGATGACTGAGTTTTCACCTTTGTCTTCAAAGCCAAGAGCATTCTGAGTTGCCTGACCAGTTAGCTGGTTAGTTAGCTGATCACTTGCTTGGGATTCGGCAATATAGTTCAAAGTTGATTTTTTCTGTAGTGGCTCGAGCGACGTCTTTGATAATGTTTTTGCGGATGCTTGTAAAGATTCTTGTGAGGATTCCTTCGCTTCTGAATTTGTTGAAATTGCGGCTGGTGAAGATAAAGTACATGTTGTTTCACCGGCTCTGGCGTCTTTTATATAGTTTTCTTTCCCATATTTGATCTCTGCTTTGACTAAGTAGCGAAATTCAGCTGCATTTTTTTCTTGAATTAGTTCCATGGCAGCGGGTGTCAGTTGCAAAACAATCGATTTCGGCTTTTTTATCGGTGCAGCTAAATTTTCCACCAAATTTTTTGATGGTGTCACTGCTTTTTCCCATTCAATAACGGTTTTGCATTTTGCTTCTAGAACATCTTTGTAAAAGGCATTTTCCTGAGACTTTGGAGTTTCAGTTTTCAGGCAGGAAGTTATTTTTTCTTTAGTAAATTGTCCTATGAGCTGAGCGCAGCTTTCAACTTGCTTTTGGGCCTCTTCGCGGTAGCTATTTTTCAGTTCAGTTGTTTGCTGAGTCGTCATTTTTTCATGAACAGAAAGTATTTTTAACTCTGTTAATTGAAATGTTTTACGCTTTTCCATCATTTCTGCCGAGCAGATGTTAGAAGGTATTTGTTCAGGATTCGCGATTTCGTTATTTGCAGAATCCGCAATTCTAGCACTCTTCGATGGGGCCTTCTGACAACCGCTACTTAGCGCTGCAATGATAATAATTCCGAATGCGGTTTGAAGAAGAGTTTGTTTTTTCATAAATCTGCGTGCTCCCTATTTTTTCCTTTAAAGTGCAAGATGATGGCCATGTCTCACTGTGAGACATGGAAACTGGCTAATCTTAGCTGAAGTGTAGCGAGCCACGTATTTTGAATTGCAGAGCCCACAAACAGGTCGTTCTTTAGCCCTTTATTGAATAGTGAATTATCACATAGGAACAAAACAGGGACGCCGCCTATAAAAAAATTATAAAAAAATTAGGCTTTA
>JAYUTU010000321.1:0-22347 GCA_043754975.1 Bdellovibrionales bacterium
TGCTCTGTGCGTGCGTACTGGTCAACAACCCCTGTTGGATATTTCGACACGGATAAATTAGATGAGCGCTACTATTCTAATTTGTGGCAAACCTGGATGCCGCATGCTGTTTTTTTTGAATCAGGAATTGCAACCCATCAAGCGCCTGCGGGCACCGAGGGCAAACTGGGTCAGCGAGCTTCGGGCGGCTGCGTGCGTATGCACCCAGATAAAGCTCCTCTGCTTTTCAAAGCCGTACTCAGCGCCGGAAAAGGCCTTGTGCCAGCTATGAACCGTGATGGCACTTTAGCAAAAACAAAAGCCGGCGATACGATTCGAAAAATTGCTTATAAAACATTATACATCGTCGAAAATAAAGCGGAATAGCCAGCAGTTGTGATTGATCAAGCAAAAATCGAATCAGAATTATTTCGTCATTTAAAAATCAAAGACGACGACCGCAACCAAGCCTGGGATGACAGGTTCTTTAAACTATTTAGCGACTGCCAATTAAAAATGAGCTCGCCAGATCCACAGCAGGGGCCCGATGATTGGCCGTATTTAATGACAGACGTTGGAACTCCAGCAACCGAGAATTCTGAATCTCAAGACTCAGCACAAAAGATTTTACACTGGCTATCAACGCGCGGAATTGGTTTGGTTTTACACCCACTGCGACTGCCTTATCCTGATTTTGTTTTTTCTTACGGTATGATTTGGTCTTTTCGCGAAACCGGCTATTTTATAAAATATGAAGATCGCGACGAATCAAAATTGTTATCCATCGACACAGTTGATAATGCTCAATTCGGCCCTCCGACGGAAGCTTATTTTCCTGATTATGCGCGCAAAATATTAAAAGCTTTCTTAGCTGACCAATCTGTTTTTACTCCAAAGATTCTTATGGTAACAACAGACGGCACCAATTTTGACCTTTGCTTTTCTTTGGAATCACTAGGAAGTCCAAAACAAGACGAACACGACGGAATTCTTGAGGCCATTGCCTGGTTTTTGCCGCCACATTATTCCTTAGCAATCATCAGCGAAGCCGGACTGCCGGCCTTCATAAACCTTTAGGTCTAACGCCCAGTCTAGCTGACTGCGTTCAGACTGACCCGCAACGTAAAAAATGTTAGATTCACAAGTCGTAGGGGTCACTATGCTAAAAAAAGTTCTTATTGGGATTTTTGCTTTCACGTTAATTGCCTGTAGCGGATTTTATTTACTTTTTTTATCTGTAAAAAAATCTTTACCAGAAATTATTAAAGTGGAAGATTACAAACCCCTGCTGGTGTCGCAAGTTTACGACCGCAACAATAAAAAATTTGGTGAGTTTTACCGCGAGCGCCGAGCCCTAATCCCCTACACAGACATTCCAAAACACGTCATCAACGCATTTTTAGCTGCAGAAGATGATCAATTTTTTGAGCATCGAGGAATAAATTTACAGGCCCTGCTACGAGCCGCTATCACTAATATGCGTGCGGGTCGAAATGTCCAAGGCGGATCGACGATCACCCAACAGGTTGCAAAAACATTGCTCCTTACCAATGAACGCACGCTCTCCCGGAAACTTCGCGATATTTTATTGGCTATCCAGATGGAAAAAAATTTAAAAAAAGACGAAATACTTTATCTTTATCTTAATCAAATTTATTTCGGGCAAAGCGCTTACGGCATTGAAATGGCAGCACAGACTTACTTTAAAAAATCAGCAAAGCAATTAACAATCCATGAAGCTGCCGTCCTTGCTGGTTTACCGAAGGCACCGTCTGATTACTCGCCGGTGAAAAATCCTTCGCGAGCTAAAGAGCGGCAAATTTATGTTTTAAATCGTATGGCAGACGTTGGATTTATAACAAAAGACGAAGCGCAGTCCGCTATTCAAATACCAATCAAAGTTTTTCTGCGTGAAGATTACGAACAAATGGCACCTTTCTATCTGGAAACTGTGCGCCAATTACTGATTCAACAATTGGGCGAAGAAGTCATTTTAGATCAAGGTGTGAAAATTTATACCTCTTTGGACCTAGACGCCCAAAAGGCCGCCAATGTCTCTATGGTAAAGGGCTTAAAAGAATTAGATCGTCGACAGGGCTTTCGTGGTCCATTAACAAATTTAGAAAATGAAACGGAAGTTTCAGAATTTTTGGCAAAACAGAAAAAGAAACTTATCAGTGAATCAAATCCGGAACGAATTATTTTACCGGATGGTACTTTTGCTGAGATCGAGTGGCTGCCAACAAAGAAAAATCCGAAAGCGGTAAAAATTCAAACTGAAAAACTGCCGTCATTTATGAAAGTCGATTCAACCTATGAAGGGATTGTTCTAAATGTGAATGACGAAATTGGCTATGTCGAAGTTCAATTACCTGAGGCCAAAGGAATTATTTTATTTGATTCCATGGCTTGGGCTCGTAAACCAAACTTTGAAAAAAAATCTGAACAGGATCTTATAAAAAAACCATCCCAAGCTTTAAAAAAAGGGGATGTCATTTTAACGAAAATAACAAAGGTGCTTTTTCAATGGGATGTGACGAAATTTAAAAAAGGGGCTGCTACGCCCGATGCAACTCCGTATTTAGCTCTTGAGCTGGATCAAGAGCCTTTGGTTGAGGGTTCTTTGTTATCCATTGATCAACAGACCGAAGACGTATTAGCCATGGTTGGAGGGTACAGTTTTTTGCGCAATGAATTTAACCGCACGCTGCAAGCAGCTCGGCAAACTGGCTCTGCATTCAAAGCATTAATTTATGCTGCAGCAATAGATAAGGGTTACAACCCATCTACGCAAATTATTGATGCTCCAATTATTTACAAGCAGGCCGGAACTGAGGAAGAAGGCCAGGGTGATGAAAAAGTCTGGAAGCCATCTAATCATGGCCGCGAATTTAGCGGCGAAATAACCATGCGCAATGCACTTGTT
Source organism: Bdellovibrionales bacterium (assembly GCA_043754975.1). Taxonomy (GTDB): domain Bacteria; phylum Bdellovibrionota; class Bdellovibrionia; order Bdellovibrionales; family Bdellovibrionaceae; genus Pseudobdellovibrio. The sequence goes on from JAYUTU010000321.1 coordinate 2,906, forward strand.
AAATCTTTAAATATTCCAGCTGTAAAAATAATGGAAGACATTGGAGTTCCCTTTGCGAGTGAGTTCGCTCATCGCTTAGGTATTTTTTCAAAATTAAATCCTGATTTTACTCTGGTGCTGGGCTCAAGTTCACTGACACTGTATGAGATGACAAAAGTTTTTTCACAATTCGGGCGCTTGGGTTTACGGACTCGGCCAAAGATGATTAAAAAAGTTATCGACCGTGAAGGAAAAACATTGGTTGAGGCGGTTTCTTTAGATTCCAGATTTTTAGAAGAGACCAAAGAATATGAAGAGGCCTTTGAAGAAAAACGGAAAGCCTATTTAGAAAAAGCCGCTTTACCTCAAGAGGCCAACCCACAAGAAGTAAGCACCACGGACTTGGATCCAAAATTAGTAAAGCCTGTGAATTCTTTTTATTTCGAAAATCCTGAGCAGCTTATTCGCCCAGAAACAGCTTATGTAATTACCAACATGTTAAAAGGCGTCATCGAGGACCCAAATGGCACGGGGGCGCGAGCCGCATCCCTGGGTCGTGAAATTGCCGGTAAAACAGGAACTACCAACGGCTATGTTGATGCCTGGTTTTTAGGTTATACCCCTAACATTGCAACTGGCGTTTGGGTGGGATTTGATAAAGAAAAATCCTTAGGCAAATCAGAAGTTGGCGGTAAATCTGCGCTGCCTATTTGGTTAGATTATATGAAAGACGCACATCGTAATTTGCCAATGCTCACATTTCCTGTGCCTGACGGGGTCAAAATAGTGAAAATTGATGGTGAAACTGGTAAGCTGGCCCATTCGGCTAGTAACCGCATTGTGACTCAGGCCTATATTGATGGAACTGAGCCCACTGCTGCTGCCAGTCGATCTGAAGAAACAACAGATCACTTAAAACAGGATATCGATGAGTAGCATCGTAAAATAATTGATGAGCAAAGACATTCACATTTGGGGCGTTAAGCAGAACAATCTTAAAGATATCGAAGTTCGAATTCCAATTGGAAAACTAACAGTCATCTGCGGACCATCGGGTTCAGGGAAAAGCTCCTTGGCCTTTGAAACTTTATTTGCAGAAGGCCAGCGTCGCTTTATTGAAAGCATGTCTAATTATGCACGCCAATTTCTGAACAAGGCGCCAAAGCCCGATATCGAAGGCATTAATAATATTCCACCGGCTATTTCCATTGAACAAAAAAATACGGTCAAATCCAGCCGCTCCACTGTTGGCACTGCGACAGAAATTATTGATTACTTGCGCCTTTTTTATGAAAAAATTGGCATCGCTTTTTGTCCCACTCATCACATTCCGGCTTTAAAAATTTCAACGACCGAAGCCACTGATTTAGTCCTTAGTAAATTTAATGAAAAGCGTGGCTATGTTTTAGTAGAAATTGCCAAAGCCAACCGAATCGTTGAGGGTAAAAAACTATTGTCGCTGCTCTTGCAAGATGGGTTTTTACGGATCACCACATTAAAAGAGAAAAAAAGAAAATCCAAAAGCGACCCCTTGGTTTATGAAATTGGTGAACTCACTGATTATGCCGAAAGCGCTAACATTAAAAAAGGGCTGCCAACAGATACGTTTTATATTGTTGTCGACCGCATGTCGTTTACGAAAGATGAAAAAGGCCGACTCACTGATTCCATCACTCAAGCCTACGACGCCAGTGTCAAATACATGTCTGGAACCGTCACGCGTAAAGCTTTAGTAACCACAACTGACGGTGATGTTTTAAAACTCAGCGAAGAACCTTCATGTCCAATATGCAGCTGGGCTCCGCCGCCGATGACATCAAAATTATTTTCTTTCAACTCGCCTATTGGTGCCTGCCCAACGTGTAAGGGTTTCGGAAATATTTTAGAGCTCGACGAAGCCAAAGTTGTCCCCAAGCCAAATCTTTCACTGTCTGAGGGCGCTCTACATCCCTTTACGATGCCCAGTGCCGAGCAAGATAAGAAAGCACTTTTTGCTTACTGTAAAAAGAAAAAAATTGATTTACAAAAGCCCTGGAAAGATTTGCCCAAGGCCGCGCGCGATAGTCTTTGGAACGGCAATGATGATTTTTTTGGAGTCAAAGGCCTTTTTCAGTACCTCGAGCAAATAAAATACAAAATGCATGTGCGGGTTTTTATTTCCAGATACCGCAGCCCCCGCCTGTGCCATGATTGTAACGGGTCTCGTTTACGAAAAGAAGTTAAAACTATTTTAATAAATAAAAAAAATATCTCCGAGTTAACGTCACTGACGATTGAGGATTTGTCTTCATTTTTTGAAAAGATAACACTTTCTGATTACCAAATCGAAGTCGCTAGCGAAGTTTTAAAACAGTTACGCTCACGCTTAAATTTTTTAATGCGTGTGGGAGTTAATTATTTAACGATGGACCGCGAAACGCGAACACTGAGCGGCGGCGAATACCAGCGCCTCATTTTAGCAAATCAACTAGGTATGGGCCTTTCACAGACGCTTTACGTTTTAGATGAACCCACTGTAGGGCTGCATCCGCGGGACAATGATCGTTTAATTTCAATTCTAAAAGATTTAAAAAACTTAGGAAATACATTGGTTGTGGTCGAGCATGACCATGACGTCATTAAAAATTCTGAAAACATCATCGAAATGGGTCCCGGTTCAGGATATCTTGGCGGAAATATTATTTATTCCGGAAAAACAGAAGACTTTTACGATTCCAAAGACTCCATCACAGTACCCTTTTTGAAAACACAAAAATGGTCCCCACTTCGAGTCACTCGGCCCGTCGAGCTGGAAAATTACCGCTACAAATTGGAACTGACCGGCTGCAACGGACATAACTTAAAAAATGTTTCTGTTGATTTTCCCTTGCACCGATTAGTCGTCGTGAGTGGCGTCAGTGGCTCTGGAAAATCGACTTTAGTTAGTAAAACTTTGTACCCAGCCTTAGCTCGTAAATTAGAATTAGAATACGAACCCGTGCAAGAGTATGCAAAACTGTACGGATCAGAGAATTTAAAAAATGTCGTCTTAATTGATCAGTCCCCGATTGGGAAATCAGCGCGAAGCTCGCCCATTACGTACTTAAAAGCATTTGATGCTATTCGTAATTTAATGGCCGGTACAACGGAATCTATCCAGCGCGGATATACACCCGGAACGTTTAGCCTCAACGTGGATGGTGGTCGGTGTCCGTCGTGCAAGGGCACCGGCTATGAAGAGATTGACATGCAGTTTATGGACAATGTGATTATTCCTTGTGACGTCTGCGACGGAAAAAAGTACCGACCAGAAATTTTGGAAATCACTTTGCAAAACAAAAATGTACACCAAATTCTTTCGCTGACAGTGGCCGAGGCCATGAATTTTTTTGTTGCCCATCCTAACATCAGAAAACCACTTTCCGTATTAAAAGAAGTGGGGCTTGATTATCTAACCTTAGGACAACCCGCCAACTCATTAAGTGGCGGAGAATCACAGCGTTTAAAAATTGCTAAAGAGCTTTCACAAGTTACGCAAAGAGCGACGCTCTACATTTTAGATGAGCCCACGACGGGATTGCATTTTCGTGAAGTCGATTTGCTGATGAAGGTTTTGCATAAGCTAATTGAATCTGGTGGATCTGTGATCGTTGTTGAACATAACTTAGATGTTATCAAGAACGCTGATTATGTTATTGATATGGGTCCAGAAGCTGGTAAAAATGGAGGCACTGTGGTTGCTGCGGGTTCGCCGGAGCACATCATGGCTGCTAAGAAAAGCTTAACAGGGCAATATTTGAAAAAATACGTGGGGATGTAATGCTTCCGAAAGAATTAAGGTTAACGCTAAAAGAACTTTTGCTGCAGAAAAAGTATCTTTTAATTGTTGCTGCAACCGGAATTCTAGGGGCCGCTTGCAAAGGCCAAATTGCGATCTTTATCCAAAAAATGATCGACGCCTCTGCTGATCCAGAAAAATTAAAATCACTGGCTTGGTATGGTATTGCTTTATCTTTCGGAATCGCTATCAGCCGGTATTTTCACATTTATCTTATGAATATGGTGGCAGAAAAAGTCGTGCAGTCACTGCGGGAAAAGCTGCAGGCCAAATTTATGCGCCTGAATCTAAAATTTCACAATAGCTACGCTACCGGTTCGGGGGGCTTACTCAGCAGGACATTTAATGACATTCGGGTTATTCAAGATGGCCTTAGATTATTTGCAGATTTATTTAGTGCCCCGTTAATTTTTATTTTCTTGATCGCCAATCTTTTTTTTCTAGATGCACGGCTGACAATCTATATTTTCTTAATTGTACCTGTGTTGATTTTATTCTTACGCAAAGTCTCAATTGGCATTCGTAAGGCATCACTTTTTGGAATCGAACACCTCGAGAAAATTACCTCGACAATAAAGGAATCCTTAGATGGTGTGCGAACGATTCAATCTTTTAATTTAGAATCTAAAATGCATAACCGTCTTCATATTTTGGGCTCAGAATTTGTACGCATGCGAAGAAGCGTTCATTCTCGAGTTGAACTGATGGGGCCAATCACTGAATTGGTTGCGACGTTTTTAGTTTTGGCTGTTATTTTTTACTTCTCGCAGCAAATTTCAAAAGGCGTAGCAACTGCAGGAACTTTGATTGGTTTTATTACAGCCTTATTACAAATTAATGAGCCTATCAAAAAATTTCAAGAAGCTTATGTGCGCATTCAAGAAACCCGCGTGGCCGCAGAACGTGTCTTCAGCATTTTACAAGAAGATAGCGAAGTCAGTGAAGCCGCTTTTCCGCAACCTTTTCCACAGGCCTGGGACACGATCACATACCAAAATGTTAATTTTGGTTATGGTGACACAACGCTAATTAAAAATTTTAATCTTACAGTCAAAAAGGGCCAGGTTGTGGCCTTTGTCGGTGAAAGCGGCAGCGGTAAATCGACCTTAGCTAATTTGCTGGCACGGTTTTACGACCCATCAAGCGGTACCATTCTTATTGGATCACTGAATATCAAAGATATTCAATTGGCAGATCTTAGGAAAAATATTGGTTATGTTTCGCAAGATGTTTTTCTTTTTTCTGATTCTATTGAAGAGAATATTAAAGCTGGAATTCACAAAAATGAATCCGTTACTCATGCAGCCGAAGCTGCCTTTGCTCACGATTTCATACTGAAGCAAAGTGATCAGTACAAAACCCGTGTGGGCGAACGTGGAAATTTACTTTCAGGCGGGGAACGCCAACGGGTGGGAATAGCTCGTGCATTGTACAAGGACGCCCCAATTCTGGTGTTAGACGAAGCGACAAGTGCATTAGATTCAGTCAGTGAAGTCCAAGTACAAAAAGGACTGGAACGTCTCATGGCTGGACGAACTACTTTTGTTATTGCGCACCGTCTTTCAACTATTCAAAAAGCTGATTTAATCTTGGTTTTAAACAAGGGCACTGTCGTTGAATCTGGCACTCACACTCAGCTGATTAATAACGATGGAGACTATCGAAAACTATTTGAAGCGCAGATGCGCTAGACCCTGACCTTCGTCTACTAGACCTAACCACTTGCTCTTAGCCCAACAGCATCTCAATAGCATTTCAGTAGCATCTCAAGTTGAAACAGCCTTAGCGAAAGTTGAGATGACTAAATTATTTCCACTTTTATTTACCTAATCCTCAAGTATGTACACTATTTTGACGATCACTATTTTGACAGAAAAGTTAACACGAGGAGTTTTTCAATGATTAACTGGGACGATTTTGAACATATACATGTAATTAAAAAACTAAAACATATTCTGCATGCTTGGTGGAATATTGATATCGTTTTCACGGACGAACGCGGCCACTTAAAAGGCTTTGAAGGCGAAAAGATTTCTTACGCCAATCCTGCAGTGAATTACCTTGTTAACAAGGAAAGCACACAGAACAGCTTGGCTGAACTGGTGTCTGATTCTATTCAGGATTTACGACAATCACAAAATCGCTATTTAATAAAAAAATGGGACGCAGCAGGTTTTGATGTGTGTGTATTTCCGATTATTATCGAGAACGATTTTGTGGGAACAGTTGTTGCCATGGGATTTTTTAAAGACGCACAAATCGCAGTGCGTGTCGCTGAAGTGCGTGAGCGCTTAGCTGCGTTTGGTTGCACAAATGAGCTTATTGAAAAATCAGTTAGCAAATTTCAATATGTTGATGATTCCAGCCGCCAGCACTTTTGTGAATTGGTTGAGCTCGTTGCACAAGAAATTGTAACTTTACACGTAGAAATTTCTAGCCGTGAAAATAAAATCACCGAATTGAATAAAGAGCTCGGAAATCGATTTAAATATGACAACATGATGGGCAAATCAAAACCTATGCAGTCACTGTATGCCCTGATGGATAAAATTAAATTTGCCGATTCAACTGTGATGGTTCAAGGTGAAAACGGAACTGGTAAGGAACTTATTGCCAAATCTATTCACTACAATTCACACCGTAAAGACAAAGCCTTTGTTATTCAGAACTGCTCTGCATTCAACGACAATTTATTGGAATCTGAATTATTTGGACACATCCGAGGTTCATTCACTGGTGCACTAAAAGATAAAAAAGGTCTTTTTGAAATGGCCGACAAGGGTACATTTTTCTTAGATGAAATTGGTGATACGTCCCCACAGATGCAAGTGAAATTACTGCGAGTCCTCCAAGAGGGAACTTTTACGCCAGTTGGTTCGACTGAAATGCGTAAAGTCGATGTTCGTATCGTTGCAGCGACAAATAGAAATCTGCGCGAAATGGTAGAACAAGGCACCTTCCGTGAAGATTTATACTACCGTTTAAATGTTATTAATATTCGTGTGCCGCCACTGCGCGAGCGCAAAGAAGATATCCCTCTATTAGTAGAATACTTTTTAACGAAAGCTGCTGAAGCTTCGCATAAACCTAAAAAATCTCTAATGGGTCGTGCCATTGAAAAATTATATGATTATCCGTGGCCAGGTAATGTGCGTGAATTACAAAATGAAATCGAGCGCCTTTGTGTGCTATCCGGAGATGACCAAAAAATTGGTCATGAAATATTGTCTCCTAAGATTCTAGAGCTTGGCGAAAAAACGAAAGTTCAGGGTTCACGCTTACATGGAAAATTAAAGGATGCTTTAGAAGAGCTCGAGCGCGAAATGATCAAAGAGGGTCTTCGCCGCACAGGCTGGAACAAATCAAAGTTAGCCAAAGAGCTTGGTATAAGCCGTGCCGGACTGATCATGAAGGTTGAAAAGTACGCCTTAGACAAGCGCAAGCTAGCTCGATAGTTTTTACAACAATGACCAAGATATCTAAGCCCTAAAATTAAATTTTTAGGGCTTTTTTTCGTCTAGATTTTCAACAGGCACTTTTTGCAATGCTAAATGACTCCTACATTCAGTAACTTAACTAATCGAAGCCATCTAAAAATAACTTTTTTCGCTAAGCAATCCCTTTGGTGAATCCCGGCACACTGTTTGAACTCAGTGGATTGTGGGAGTGCACGAATTAACGCTGTGGGGTGGGTAATGAAAGAGATTCTAGATAATTCAGCTTGGAAAAAGACATTTCAATTGATCGAAGAAAAGTATGGAAAAACCTTACAGTTTCGAGCGCTTAAGCTGCTCAGCGATCAGAAAAAAATTGCTTACCAGCATGGTGATGATTTTATCATTCCCCTGTCATTAAAAAACCATGATTTGGGTAATGTTATCGTGACCCGTGGATCATTTTTAAGTGACGAACAAAAAAATGAAATCGTCGATCTGATTAAATTCCTTGTTGAGCCGCAGGTCTATACGTTGCATTTAAAGACCACAGAACACAACATGTTAAGCCAGAAATACAACAACGAAGACGACGAAAATAAAGTCGTTCAGCTTTATGAAAATTTTGATGTCTATAAGACGCCTGGGGCAAAAAAACTATTATCACAGATTATACATTTAAAAGCACACACAGCTCATAGTCGCCACAAAGTGGCATTTAAAATTCATGAAATGAGTCAACGAAATTTATTTGTCCGATTTCATGACATTGTTAATTCAACTGCCACAGTCGATGATTTGTTATCCTTAAGTGACACTACAGTTTTTATCGAGGACATCGAAACACTTACAGATTCGGAACTGCATTTACTAGAATCTTTTTTGGGTCGATTAACATCAGATAATCTGGAAATGACACCCATTATTTTAGTGGGCTCTAGTTTACAGCTGTCGGTGCTCGAATCTAAAAACTGGAATACACGACTAAAAAATGATTTGATGGGTTTTTATTTCGATATTGATCGCGTGCCATTGGCTCAACAGACCAGTCACGAAATTTTAGATCTACTATTTTTTGAATTGAACGAGCCCATGGCCTAGGCTTGCATTATTCTAGGACCGGTGACACCATATATGTATGAAAATGGTGTCCGAATTAAGCAATCCGATTTCCATGGCTATCCAGGAATGGGTTCAGGAAAAAATTAACTCTACAGGTAGTGTCTCCGGTAACGCTTTTAGTGAATTTTCAATTTATCAACTGGCAGGCGACGCATCTGCTCGAAAATACTACCGCATTATTGCGGGTGAAAAAACCTGGATCCTTATGTTCTGGGAACCCTTTGACGAATCTAATTATCCATTTTTGAGTGTGCAAAAGCATTTCAGATTGGCAGCCGTCAGTGTCCCAAGCATCATTGCGGTCAATGGAAAACTCGGAGTTTTATTACAAGAAGATCTGGGTGATCTGACCTTGGAACGAAAGTATCTTGAAAATACAAACGAAAAACTATCCAAAGCCTTTTATCAACAGGCTGTGAACGAAATTATAAAAATTCATGATCAAGCAACAGTACTAAAAAATAAAACGTCAGCAACAGAAATTATGTTCGATACCGCAAAATTCATGTGGGAAATGAATTATGCAAAAGAGCATTTAATAACTGGAATTTTAGATTTTAAATTAGACCCTCGTAAAGCTTCAGCATTAAATGAGGTGTTTACTCATTTCTGTGAGCGCTTACACCAAGAGCCAAAAGTCATTTGCCACCGCGATTACCATTCCCGAAACATCATGATTAAGCTCGGTCAAGTTTATGTGATTGATTTTCAAGATGCGCGCTTGGGGCCAGTGCAATATGATCTTGTTAGTTTATTTAAGGATTCTTATGTCGATCTAAGCGATGATTACGCTCATTCGCTCATGAATTATTATTTTGAAAACTCAAATTTGAAAAAATCTAAAAATTTTAGTTTGGAAAAATTTAGTCTGATGTACGAGCTGCAGTCAGTGCAGCGATGCTTTAAGGCCTGCGGTAGCTTCGCCAGTTTTATGAACTCACGCCAAGACAAGCGCTACCTTAAATACCTGCCAGGAACTTTAAAAAAAGTGGCTCGCTCGTTGTCGCACTTTCCCGAGTACCAAGTGCTGATGGAAATATTGATTGAGTCAAACGCCTTAAATAAAAATTACGAAAGTTTGTAATGAATCTTTTTATGCTAGCAGCAGGCTTAGGAACACGATTACAGCCCTACACTCAATATTTTCCGAAGCCCGCAATTCCATTTTTAAATGTGCCAATGGGCTTCTATCAATTTCAGTATTTAAAAAATTTAGAAAGCGAAATCAGTTCGTTTGTCGTCAATACTCATCACTTACCGAAGCAAATTGAAAATTTGTACACAAACCAACCCTACCTTAAAAAGCGCCCAGTATTTTCCCATGAGCTTGGTAAAATACTTGGCAATGGTGGCGCGCTGAAAAAGGCAGAGGCACTGATGGTGTCAAACCAGCCGATACTATTACTAAATGCCGACGAGGTTTATTTTTCTGCCAATAAAAATATTTTTACCGACATGCTAGCTTCGCACAAGCAGTCAAAATCCTTAGCCACCCTAGCCGTGATGAAACACCCAGAAGCTGGAAAAAAATTCGGAGCCATTTGGTGCGACTCGAAGGGGTCAGTAAAACATATTGGCAAAGACAGTGCAGATAAAAGTCTGACGCCATGGCATTATATCGGCGGGTGTGTTCTGTCCTGGGAAGTTCTGTCGTACATCAAAGAAGGCACTGAACAGAATATTCTTTACGATGTTTTATTTCCTTTTTTAGAGCGGATTCAAATTTTTGAAGTGGACTGCCAGTGGTATGAGACTGGGAATCCACAGGATTTATTGCACGCCTCAAAAGAAATGCTGCAACAGCTACCGCTGAACAAAGATTTAATACAGTTCATTGATAGCTATGATAAAAGTAAATTAACTAATCATTCACTAATATCGGATTCCCTGATTTCACAGGTACAAAATACTTCTGGATTTAACTGTATAGCAAAATCAGCGATCATAAAAAAAGATTTTGACTACACGGATTGCATCGCCTTTGCAGATCAAATTATCACTGTCCGATAAAACTATCTTGGGCTTTTTTCAAAATATACCGCTTGTTCATCATTTTAAAAATGTCGTCATTTGAAATTCCAATCGCGTCACCGTTGAAATCACGAACCAATCCCGCATCAGAGGCCAAATTTCGCTTTCGCTCTAAAGCTCCGTCGATATCTCGTGTACCTAAGGCACTAGCATCTGCGCCGCCACCTGTCTTGATAGTGATCGAGCCCCCGTCTTCACCGCCACCAAACGCTCCGTACTCATATTTCGATTTTTTTAAATCTTCCTGCATGCTTTTATTTAATTTTGCCATTGTGCCGTCTTTATTTATAGCGGCGAACGCTAGCGCCGCATCTTTCGCAGATACACCTGCTGCGATCATTGATTTTTCGTCAGCAAAATCCGAAGCTTTGAATGTTTTTCCATCCTTTGTAGTAATTGATCCGTCAGCATTAACTTTAAAATCTTTTCCAACGCCAGCAAAGCCAGCCGCGCCGGGCTTCAGTAATCTTGAATCAAATGATTTATCTGCCAGCAAACTATTCCGCGTGGTGGTGCAGCTAGGTGGTGCCGTCGCTCGGCACATTCCAGTTAAAGGATCAATTTCTTGATTTGGAAATGAGGGATTATTTGGGTCGAATGGCCGCGTGGGTGTCCCGCACGTTTTCCCGCCCGACGCCAGCTGGTTATAGGACCCGCACGCACTATACGCCATCGTTCCATGATTACCAGCTTGCTGACCTGACTGCGAAGACGCAATGCTGGCTGCGATGCTCGCATACATATAGTGCGACTGACACTTCGGACACGTCGAATAGAATTTCGCAAGGGCCGCCATCGAGGCGATTTGAAAAGCCGTTTGGAATGCCAACTGCTTTGATTGACCGTCTTTATTTTGTTGTTCAATTTGCGCAAGCTGCGCGGTCGCCGAATCAGCGGTTTGCTTTGCAGCTGCAACAGCTGCTAGGCGTGCTACTTCAGCATTATAGGCATCTAACTTTGCTTTATAATTATTTTCGCACTGATGATCCGCAGTAGGTCCACTAGGTCCCATTATTTGCGGACAGTTTTTAACGCCAGGGTGGGGAACTGTCATTGCAAAACTGGCAGGAGTCAGCACGGTCACACAGATCACAGCTGTTATTATTTTTTTTAAATTTTTACCCATTTATCCCCCAGTTTCAAATAACAAATTGCCATTAACGCCCAATCAAAGATGATGACTTACGTAAGTAACTTTCACGAACTTTTTCCCAATTAGATCTACCCGATGCTTCCGATACTTCCGCACGAAATTTTTCTGAAGCGATTGCACGTTGCACATCTAAATCTTTTTGTCCTAACCTACCCGCTGAACCTGCAGCCCCTTTGCCAGCAGCACCGGAAGAGCCTCCGCCGAAGGCTCCGCTAAATGCACCGAAGCTCCATTTTTTTTTGTCAGAATCAGCAGTAGCCCCAAGTTCAGAACTTTTTCCAGATGCGCCTTTAGCGCCGCCGCTCGCAGCAGAAGCAGAACTATAGCCTCCGCCGGCAGGCGAATTAGAGTCCTTAATCATCGATGGATCTTTTGTTGGATCCGTATTACTACTGAGCGGCGATTTCACAGTCCCCAAGTTCATGTCAGCCCCCCCAACATGAGGCCCGGCAAAACCGCTAACTCCACCCGTATTCAAACGCTGATCACTGCCTTTTCCATCATTAGTAATTGAATTCGTCGAAGATGTCGCTGCAACATAACCAGTGCAACCTAATTGCGAATTATCTTTTTGGCATTTGCAATAACTAGACGCTGTGTTTGCGGGCTGCGCACAATATTCAGCAGTGGTTGTGCCGTCTCCCGCTTTTAATTGATCAGCACATGCTTTCGCATTTTTCTGTGCCGTCAGCGTACCTAAAATATTTAATCCCATAAGCGCGATGTCTTTTATGTGTGCTTGGCACTTGGCTGCAGTAAACTTCGAAGTTCCAGGCGATGTCGGAGTTGCTTCCATTTCTACTACAGCTCGAAATTTAGCGCGCTGTGCAGAAGCTGTCTTTTGTTTTTGCCCCACGAATCGGCCGCACTCAGTCCGTGCAGGTTCCATCTTAGAGCTACAGTTTTCTAAACTTATATTGGTGTCTTCCACAATGAGTGGCTCTAATTCCTGTATTTGAATCGCAATTTTTTTCAACTGACTTTCTGCAATTAAACACGAGCCATCGCAGGCTAACTTAGCTCCAACACAAGCTGTTTTTGCAATCGTCATTGCAGTTCCAACCATTCTTGTAACCTTTGCCGTCGTGGAACATGATTTTTGTGCGGAATTTATTGCCGCTAGAGCTGGCCCAGCAACTTCTAAAACAGTGCGCGCCGCCGCCATACCGTTACCTGGTCCCTCGAGACATAAAAATCCAGCAGCCTCTGCTGTTTTAAGACATGCTTTTTTTCCAATATCGACATAGGTGGTGATCTGCTGGCTGAGTGCTTGTAGCGCATTGCTAGTTAATGTGAATGGGGCCATGCCCCCACCCACAAATTGGGCGAGGTTTTTTGATGCTTCAGCAGTTTCACGAAGTTTACCGTTCGTTGCTTCTGCAGCAGTAGTCAAACTTGTCACCTTGCCTTCAGCTGCAGCCTCTGGGTTTTTTGAAATGTCGAGCATCTTATCAATCGCTGGAGTAGCTTCAGGGCCCAGTGCCGCACTAGTTTCTACTGCCTGACTCGGAAGTGCAGATTGTGCATTAGCTTTACTGGTATTGGCATCGCTAGAACTCAAAGATGCATCCGGCAGATTTTGAGTAGGTGCTGTATTACTTGAAACGCTATTTGATGCGTTACTAGCACTGACATCCGAGCTAGCTTGCGAATTTTTGGAAGGCTCTGACGTGGACGCCGTATTCGTAGCAACACTTCCAGCCGTAGGTTGCTTTCCTTGCGAGCCGGTTGCAGAAATTCCGCTGGCTGATGCAGCTTTGGCTTCACTACCCTTGTCACCTTTTTTTCCAAATGCAGTTACTAACAGAGGCGCTACGCCTTTGATCAACGCGGTTGCACCCTTAATATTGCTGCCACTGTTACCACTGCTACTTGCTCCGCGGTTTGAATTTCCACTGGATCGCGCAGCTGCTGCAGCCTGCTGTTGCTGACTTTCACGGGCACAGTAGTTTGCAGATTGTTGCACTACAATTTTTTGAAAACTGTCTGCACATTTTTTACTGATTGAATTGACAGCTGCGCAACCAGCACCTGGGCTTGAATTTTCTAAGGCCATCACAACGTCACCTGGCAACTGACATGCAGAAAATTTTTCGATAACTGAACGTTTGGAAAATAATGGGACTGAATCACAGCTGCCGTTCTTGTATTGACTGTTGCAGCGCTCGTATAAATTAAATTCGCTTCCATAATCAGCTTTAGCGCTTAAAGAAAATATTAACGCTGAAAGTAAACATACCAGTACGCTCAAAGCTACGCGCATAACCATCCCCCAGGTCTAGCCCTATCGGTCGAAAGTCTAGCAAACTTAAATTGTGTCAGAGTGAGACATCAATTAAGCAAATCAGCTGGAATAGGATTCAATATTTTTCCCGCTGTCCCGGGCCCACCCAACGGTTGATCGGGTGAGGTCTCCCGCAGCAATGATGGAGAAACTAATTTCACCGAATACCCAACGCGGCCACCAGTCACACAATTTCCAGGCGTCGGCGGAAGCGGCGGCGAATCCACTGGGCTTCCGTAACCGGGCCCTCCATTTTCGTTTTGCCACGTGTCCCGACATCGTGCAAAGGCCATGGTTCCATCTGGAGTATTCACATCGTCTTTCGGAAATGCTTCAAAATCAGTAAAGTTTTTGAACGTCCACCCCGTCAATAACGAGGCCTGATTGGTCGCTAGATACGGAAAGGCCTCAAGCATATTCGATTTTGAACCAGCTAATCCTGATCCATTTGTTCCCAAGGTTTTTTTAACAATTTCTTGCTGATTCCGCACCGAAAAATCAGGCTTATTATAATAAACAGTTCGACTGTGTCCAAAATCAGGCCGCACAAAATTGACAGTGTCCGGGCCCATCTGTGCAGAATTTTTTAGCTTGCTAAAAATATCTGGATTCGAAAGCCGAGTATAATAATTATTATAAAAATCGGGCTCTATAGAGTAATAACTTAAATCAAACTGATTGGGAGCGATCGCAGAAATTTCCAAATCACGAAAATAAGAGTCCCGATTTGAAGGTTCTTTCGTCAGCGGATCGTAATCGGCACTAGCAATATCGAAAGCATTATCCCACGACGTTAATGCTGGCCATGCGCCCGGTGATGACAAGGTTTGATTAACGGCTCCCGGGTCTGGAGATTTCGTGGTGCTAAAAGAAACTGGATTACTATTGGGTCGCCGATTAATAAGCGCCGCATGATATTCAGCTATGTAATCGGGATCACTTAATCCCTTCGGGTCGCCCACATAGCGGCTAAAATTCGGCAACAGCCTTGCGAACTGAGTTTTACTAACAGCTACTCCACCCATATTGGTAGCTACCGGAAGGTTTTCATCTAACTGTAGATTTTGATCAGCAAAAGTAATTCCATCCTGAGTATTTTTCGCAGCACGGTCCCACTTTCTGCCGTACCACGGACCGATTGTGCCACCGAAAGGCTTAGCCACAGCCTTCGCGTTTAATTTTATTTTCACAATTGGTAGAAATGGAATCATTGGTTCAGACGATGCAGAAACTACATAATAAGCCGGACACCACGGATTTTTTTCGTAACCAACTGTGTATTTATTATTTTCTAATTGTACGAGCTGCATGATTTCATTGCGAATATTTTGAGTAACAGCAGTATCTAATTTAGGTGTTGGATTAGTACCTACAAAACTTCCATCGGATAAATCAGTTAGGCCGGCATTATAAATTCGGCCTGAGCGAAAGTTTTGACCCGCAGCCTGTGTAGGTAAGGTTCCTGCTGTCCATGAACAGTCATGGATAAAAAATTCAATCAAGTTAAATTCTATTCGTTTTAAAAACTCGCCAGCTTCTGCTTTATTACCCGCCTGACTCATATCACTTCTCATGGCGCAACTGGAGTCTGACAGACTGTTATATGTTTTCAAAATAAGATTTGTGCCTGAATCCAGATTTGCCTCGGTTAAATTATTTTTAAATGTATTAGTCACACCTTTTACAACTTCGTTTCCGTCGAGATCTAGAAACTTATCCTGACTTAAATTTCCAGCAAGCATTAGCAAAGTCTGTGATCGCATCAGCGTTTCGCGCCTATAGGACACAATCATTTTAGCAAGTAAATTCATATTTATTTTGCCCACACTCTTACACAATCCCTCTAGATTGTTGTTTACCTCAGCGATAGCTGTCGAAATTGCTGCTGAAGTGCTATTGTCAATCACTACACTTAAATTAGGAATTGCATTTACAGTGTACGGAACAGCAGTGGTCATCAACGTGCAGTTAATCTTACAACCATTTTCAGCAGATGCTCTTTCAGCAGATGCTCCAGTCCAACCCAAAATCCCACCATGGCTAATACAAAAAAACGGATGGGTCGCTGTGTTCACCAGTTCTGTACCCGCGGGGCAGGATCCATCATCAACATCTTTGGCAGAGTTAATCACCGATGGCACACCGCCATAATTGAGAGTGATCGGAAAAACCGGCTGAGTTGTAGAACCACCGCTCGTGCGCTGAAATCCGAACGTTCCCACAATTCGGTAGCGCCACGCTAACAATTTCCAAGCTTGGCGAATCTGAAAATTTATATGTGCAATGGCGTTCAAAGACTCGGCCTGTTTCAGGGCCCCGTAATAGGCGGCCAAATCAGCAGACTGCTGCAAATTTATTTTGTGATGCACTAAAAGGCCCACGTTTATTAAAATCGCGAAGAACACGAACAGAATTTGAAAAATCAGGGCCACGAAAATGGCAACCTGACCTTGTTGGTTTTTTCTCGATAACACGAATTGGGATTTTTTCATTCCTGCGTTTTATTCTAAGCCTAAATGGGTCGCGAACAACACTTCGTTTTTGCTATACAAAAAAAATTTCCAACAGCTCGACTTAAGTTCAGACACTTCCCAATAACTGACGCCTTAGGCCCTTCGCCTAGTTGCTTGTGTCGAAGTCAGCTGCTCAATGCCTTTTTTGCATTTCTTTCTTAGAATCAGGCATTAACAATCGAAGGAGTTCTGAAACAGCATGAAAAATTTTATCCGGGCAGTCTCAATTTGTGTTTCGTGTGTTTTCATTTCTCTTTCGGCTCAAGCCGAAATTCTGTTCGAAGGGTATTACAAAGTTTTACAATTTAAAAAGCACATTGGCTTTTATGTATTACGCACCGAACTTGATGCCAAGTCAGGGCAGTTTAAAACATCGTCGTTCACTCGATTAGCAAAAAATGGCTTCGATATGACCGAATCATTACAAACCGCAAGCACCGGTGATTTGGCGCCAGTCAGTTATAATTATTTAGCAGCTGACGGAAAGACAACAAAAACAATCGACGCCAAGTTTGCAAAAGATAAAATGACTGCAGTCGTAACCGATAACGGGAAACCCTCAAAAATTGAAAAGAAAATTCCTAAAGGCACATTTCTTTCAACAACGCTGTATTACTTAATGCTAAAAAGTAAGACGGTTTAAAAACAGATTCTAAATATGATTTCTCAGCAATCGCTGAGGAGCTTGCAGAAATAAAAACAGGATCTGCCAAAGTAGACAAAAAAATGATCACACAGGGAACGCTACAGCTTTTAAAAGTATCAAATAAATTTGCTGGAATGGAATACGAAAACTTAATCACCGAGCGCGGTGAAGCCATTTCTGCAATTACCGCAGCAACCGGAATTGAAACCGAACTGGTTAAATCCTCCGAAGAAGCACTCGAGGGCATCAAAGTTAATTCTGCTGTTTTTGAAAAATTATTCGGCGACATTCCGGTCGGCAAAACAAACGTCTATCACGCCAAAGGAAAATAACCCTATGAGTTTGCGAGAATTAATTGGCCAGCATATGTTAATCGGAATATCCGGCGCAACGTTAACGGCGGCTGAGAAAAACTTTATCATAGAAAATAATATTTCCGGTGTTTGTTTGTTTGCTAGAAATTGCATCGAGCCAAAGCAGATCCGTGATTTGTGTGAAGAAATCCAATCGCTACGACACAAAATGAAAGACAAGGCTGCGTTATTTGTCGGAATCGACATGGAGGGCGGTCGTGTGCACCGCCTAAAGCCGCCATTTACCCAGTGGCCTGCATTAAAACGCATCGGTGATTTAGACGCCCCCACTGTCGCATTTCACTTTGCCCAGCGAATGGGGACAGAATTGATGAGTGTTGGAATCAATTTAGATTTTGCACCGTGTGTAGATGTTTTTACCAATCCAAAAAATACGGTCATCGGCGACCGAGCCGTAAGTTCCGACCCCCACCAAGTTGAAAAAATGTGCTCGGCACTGGTGCGCGGATACATCAAATCAGGAATTCTATCGTGCGCGAAACATTTTCCTGGGCATGGCAATACGATCATCGATTCACATGAAGAGCTCCCCGTAGAAGAGGCCACTTTAGATCGTTTAAATTCGGTGGAACTAGTTCCATTCAGAAAAACTTTGCGTAGCCGTGTCGACATGGTCATGACGTCACATATTTTATTCAAAAATATTGACGCCAAATGGCCAGTGACGTTTTCAGATTATTTTTTGAAAACAATTATTCGCGATGATATGAAATACCGCGGATTGATCATTACCGATGACCTTGGGATGAAAGCATTAGCTAATCACTACGAGATCGGACAAATTCCAGTTCGGGCCCTGCAGGCTGGCGCCGATTTACTGCTCTATTGTAATGAGCCTGATTCGCCACCCATTGCTATCGAGGCACTCCTTGCTGCTGTCGCGCAAGGTCAGTTAAATAAAGTAGATCTAGAGCACAGCCATCAACGCATTCTAGATGTAAAAAAACTAAAACTATTTGCACCGGACCCACGCCCCTTTGACGAGGCCATGACAATTATTGGCTGTGAAGAGCACATGGCTCTGGCGGAAGCGATTCGAAAAGGTGTTATCCCTGACGGACTCTTGAACGAATAAGTAATTTTTTCAGCTAAACTTCAGTCAGATAGACGAAACAGCAAGCCCACCCAGGCCCCAGAATTGAATACAGTTTATGGTTAGACTGTTTTTTAATTGTCTTAATAGGGGTACGTATGAGCAAACATTTCAGTTTTTCAATGGCGTTACATGCTGCAATGGCTATTGGCTCCCTGTATTTAACGATTCCCCTAATAGAAACTTTGAAAAAAGAAGACATCGTTATCGAAATTATCGAACCTGAAACTGCACCAGTTCCTCCGCCAGTTGTGGTGAAATCGATTGCCCCTCCTCGTGGCAAAACAACAAATGAAAAACAAGGTATCCCCGTTGTAAAAACTCCGCAGCCATCGGCTCCCGTTGATTCTGAAATTGCTGAGGTCATTAAAGCTCCTGCTCCAAAATCTGTATCTACTGAAAGCGCAATTGCAAAAATGAAATCATTTACAGGCTCTGGTGAAAAATTAATGGCCGCAGCGGCACCGTCGCGTGCTGGGGTTCCAGAAACTGTCGAAGATATTGCCGCACCCGATTTAGATTTTGATGGCGTGACAGCGGCACAAACTGGAAATCTTGGTGATGATGCCTTTGAAAATGAATTTAAAAATTTCGACCGCTCTAATGCGGCTGCACTAGCAGCAGAAAAATCTGAATTAGATAAAGAAACAAAGATGATTTCTGACGAACAAGACCAAGCTCTGCAAGCGTTAGAAAACGATAACAAAGCCAAGGCCCGCGCTATGGAGTCAGCCTTAACTGCGACGCGAACAAAAAATGCTGCGGCACTAGCGCAAGCTAAAGCCGCCGAACAGGCTGCTGCACAGAAAGCTGCGAAAGACGCTGCACTCACTGAAAACTCAAACAACGCTGGTGATACGGCCGGTGATCCAGATTCAGTTCGCACCCTAGATCAATTAAAACAAATTCCTGGTAACCCAAAGCCACAATATTCAAACGACGAGCGACTGCGACGTGAGCAAGGTTTGGTTGCGTTTCATGCGTATATTTCAAAAG
>JAYUTU010000322.1:0-2087 GCA_043754975.1 Bdellovibrionales bacterium
AGAAATAAACCATCACCAAACCTAACCGAAAGTTGCGCATGGGCGGATGACTGGTGGATGAATGAATGGGTGAGAAGAGCCTGCTAGCTTGGCTAGCTATCTATATAGTTCCCCTAGTTTGGTCTTTTACAAAAGAACCCAAAAGCCAAGAAAAAGTGTTCTATGAAGTAGAAAACTCAGGAACGTTTGGATCTGGCACAAACAAGCTTTCATTTTTTCGAATTCGCATCATCAATAATGGGAATGCTAAGTCTAGTAATCTACTTTTTACTATTAATCCGAAGAAGAACCAAAGCATTAAAATGCATAATTTCAAAAGATCTCCAAGCAAACCTGCCATACTGAAAATTATTTCTGATAAGTATATTTTACAATTTACAATTGCAAGACTATTACCTTCCGAGTATGTTTACGTTCATGTCGCAACAGAAGGAATTGAATCTCAGAGTACGCCTTATATTTTAGCCAAAAATGACGAATTTTTAATAAATGAGTCTAAGCCTAAAGATTCGGAGAAAAATACAAATAAATATATTCTATTTATTCAATTATTTTCCTTCGCTATGACGCCTTTCGCTATTAGATATGCTGTGAAGAAATTGTATAATAGTCGTAATTTGAGATTCTCTGTAAAAAGTAAAAATAACTCTGGTTTTATTTTACTATATTCTGGGCTTCCGGCTATTGCGGAGTAGACTCTAGAATCTGCCATAAAAGGTGGTAGCGTAAGTCCTTTCGAACTTTCCAATTTTGCTGTGGCGAAGAAATGCCTAGGTGATTCTGAATCGGCAATGAAATTGCTAAATTCATCGGAGTATTGGGCCAAAACAAAAAACGAAGTGGGTATAGTCAATTTTAATAAATTCTTAATATATGCACTTGATGATAATATTCATGACGCAGTAAATTTTCTAAATATATCATTGCAAAACAATAATGATATTTATAACTACTTAACATTTAGTTCAATCGTAAAAGACATTGTGAAACAAAGCAGTGAAATTCATGCAATAATCAGTAAATTGTCCGAAACGCAAAAGTAGACCTAATTCAATTACATGCAACTTGTAGATTTATCGATGTGATTACGGTGACACTTTACTTAACCCCCAAACTCCCCTCACCCCTCCGTCTATACTGGGGAATTACCGTGACAGGTGCAATAACTCCTTAAACGCGATGGCATCAGCTAGCTCGGCATTGCCAGCCATGCTTTCTCTGCAAGATCGCCCACACCATAGCTGACCAGACTTTTTGCGTTGCATGTCGGCAGCCAATGGCCGCTATCGCGAAAATAGTATGCGTCCGAATTTTGGGGCTGAGGGATCAAGTGCATCATTTCGTGGACGATGGTGTTGACAACGCTGGCCCGAACCGCGCGGTCGCCCGTCCTCCAGTCATCCAACCGAGCAAATGTCAGTTTGATCGTTCGATCAGCGATGCTTGTCGAGGCATTCGTGCTATTCGTTTGCAACTGCTTTGCAACCGAGATCGTGAAATCGAAAATTGAACTATCAATCAGCCTAAGCAGTTCTTTGCCCACTATTTCCCGCTTTCCAAATAGAGTGCAGTGCGTGTTTAGTCGGCTTTGCTCAACCGCTAAACGAAATGCCGGTAGCGATAATGTCACACACGCCTGCGCATACGCCTCGTTCCATGATGTTCGTTGCATGGAATCCAGACCCTCAGCCTGCACAATCGGGCATCGCGCTGAAGCATTTTCCGGCTTGCCATCATGAGCATCGGCCGCCGTCACGGGTATGGCCTGTATAGACATTGCAGCGATCAAAAATGTGACGAACGCCTTGTCCCGAACCCACATATGCTTCCCCCAAATCTTTTGAACTGCCCGATTACGGCTATACAGCGTTAGCACGACAGGGCGTGATTCAAATCACATTAGTCGTTTAATTAGCCGGACAGTGCGCCCAACCCCAAACACCCAAGTCCCATCCCCGCTTGACCGGAATACCGGCAAACCATAGGCTGCGCAGCCATGCAAACCCCCTATCGTCCCGAATTTGAAGCTGCACTGCGCCTGTTTGCGCGGGTCAGCGAGACGGTGAAGGCGCGCGGGTTTCTGGCCC
>JAYUTU010000323.1:0-2086 GCA_043754975.1 Bdellovibrionales bacterium
AAAGGTTTGGTTGGGGCTCTATTTCATCCAGAGCCCAGTCGTTTTTGAAGTGAGCCATTAGATCAGTTTGCAACTGCGCCCGGTCGCCCGAGATTGCTGATTCCACTGTGTTCAGTAATGATTTTCGCCGGCCTGCAGGGATCTGAAATTTTTTAATACCTCGGCGACTCAGATGGCCGCTAAGCCAAAAATCATCATCGAAAAAAGCCCGGGCGGGGGCGCTAGTGATATTTTTTAGCGCAGCTATATCAACGAAGGCAGCGCGTAGGGTGTAACCCCCACAGCCTTCTATGATGGCTACTTTTTTAATTCCGGATCGAATGGCTTTATCAGAGGGCCGCGATTCTGATTTCAGGTCCGCAGGTAATTGTAAACCGTTGATGCAGTAGCAGTTACTGCCGCCACTGGATTTGTCTGCTTCCGCCAGGGTGTGCAATAAATCATTCGCGTAATACATGTCATCGTCGCAGATCACCAAGAGCTGATCCGTTTTTTCAAAACGCTCAAGTGCAGGCAAAAATTTTGTTGCAGGACCACAGTCGGTTTTTATCCAAAAAACTTTCACACATGTTAAGTCCTGTAAAAAACTGGGTAACGTTTTATCTTTGAAAAGATTTTCGCCCAAATTAATGTGAATTTCTTTAGGCGGCAGCGTCTGCTTTAATAAACTAACAACAGTCGCTTTACACAAATGCAAACGCTGCGGAACGCTGGTGAAAGACACCACTGGATTACGATCACGGTGCAGTTGAGCAACGCTTGCGTCTAATTTTTTTAGATCCGTGCGCTCTACCCAAAATGTACGTAAGCGCTTTGTTAAACTCATTTATTCTTTTGTTTTCTGCGCGCGTGTTTTTCTTGCTCTCAAGTCAGCGGTGCAAATGGCAGTTTTTTCTTCGTACTCATCTTGGCGCTTGCTTAACAAATTTTTGTAGCCCTTAAAGCGCACGATGCGGTCGTGAAGAAATTCTTCGGTGACACCGACTAATTTTTTATCTTCATCTAAGCCTATTTTTAAATCGTCTTCTTTATCCGTGATGCGCTCGAGGGGCTCAG
The DNA here is from genome assembly GCA_043754975.1 of Bdellovibrionales bacterium. Lineage (GTDB taxonomy): Bacteria > Bdellovibrionota > Bdellovibrionia > Bdellovibrionales > Bdellovibrionaceae > Pseudobdellovibrio. The sequence continues at coordinate 1,057 of JAYUTU010000323.1, forward strand.
TCCACGCTAATTTACCATCACCACCGTTCAGCAGATCAGCGGCTTGCATTTTACATTCTCGTAAAGCGCCGTAAAGACCTAAGGAGCCATATTTGCGATTACCGTAGACGCGGTCTTCCAGTTCGTAGACTTCGTATTGGATTTTTCTAAGTTCTTCGTTCATTTCGACTTTACGTTGAACGACCATGTTGCCATCCTTAACGCCAAGTTTTGTTTCGGCATTTAATGCCGTGGAGTTTTCAACCTGCGTTTCTATTTTCTCTGCTTTGTTTCTATTCGTGGTGCAGGCCGTAAGAAATAGACCGATAAATAACGAAATTAAAAGAGTGAGCTTTTTCATTTTTCCTCCATCTACCGCAGTAGAATTTGTTTAGTAAAGGGTAGCGGAAAATAAAAGTTAAGAAAGCTTTAAAAAAGCTACGTTGTTTTTTGGATTCAGCTACCTAGTAAAGTTGAATTTCGTTCTGTGATTGCTAGTTTTTGCTGCAAGCTTGAGCCGCGCGCAGCTGGAGACCGGGGTTTTAGCCCCTACCAGCGAAGGAATTTTGTGAAGTGATTGGTTTCGCTTAAAGGGTACCACGATTGTGGTGAAGCGAAGGCTTGTCTTGTAATGAGACAGTTATCTTGTAATGAGACATTAGCAAATGCTTTGCCAAGTAGGTTTACGCAGTCATTTCAATAACATAAAGACTGTGGTGCCAGGATGGAACTTAAACTTGAATTTTAGTGCAGGGAAAAAGGGGACGAAACAGCACGGGAGTCGCGCTAATACGAAGTATTACGAAATGTTTTTTTCTTACTCATGAAATCACAGTTGAAATCACAGTGCTGTTCTTCGACGTGTCGGCGTGTTTCGTCGGCAGTAACACCTGAATCTTAATTTGATACGCTTAAAGCTTTTATATCAGCGCTGGTTTGGTCATTTTTTTGAAATAAAGAGCAGTGATGATCAAGCACTTTAAATTTCGTTTATTATTAGTTTTGCTGTCTGCAGCCCTCATACTGCCGGCGTGTTCGCCAAAAGAGCAGG
>JAYUTU010000324.1:0-2081 GCA_043754975.1 Bdellovibrionales bacterium
CATCACTGGTGAAAAAGAATATTTAGGGCGAGGTGTCGCGTACTGTCCGCATTGTGACGGGCCTTACTACAAAGGTAAAAAAGTTGCGGTCATCGGTGGTGGTAATTCTGGAGTTGAAGCTGCAATCGATTTAGCCGGCATCGTTAGCGAAGTTGTTTTATTTGAATACAACGATCAACTTAAAGCCGATCAAGTTCTTGTTGATAAATTAAATTCGCTTTCAAACACAAAAATTATTACATCTGCAAAAACAAGACAGGTCTTAGGAAACGGACAAAAGGTCACTGGTCTTGAATACACAGATCGTAAAACCGAAAAAGAAGTCATTGAAACTTTAGATGGTATTTTTGTACAGATTGGCTTACTGCCTAATAGTCAGTTTGCAAAGGGTCTTGTGGACACGAATGAATTTGGGGAAATCATTGTGGACAACAAGGGTCGAACTTCTAGCCCAGGCATTTACGCCGCAGGCGATGTCACCACGACTCCGTTTAAACAAATTATTATAGCCATGGGTGACGGCGCAAAAGCCGCTCTGACTGCTTTTGAAGATAGAATGTACGGAAACAGCCGCCACTAATTTATTCTGAAAATTGATACTCGGCCACAATTTTACCATTGCGACTAACTAGCTTTTGCCCAACAGCACCTATAAATGATCTTTCATCTAATTGAATGTCCGAATGCTTTTTAAAATTTTGAATGGCTTGTTCAGCTGTCGCGAAATTCATTTGTAAAACAACGACATGCCCTGATTGCACTATTTTCGCAGCTTCCGTGAAAATGACATCTTCAAAGCCAGCCATTGATGTTAACCCAAAACAGATCACGTCAGGATCTGAATTGTAAATTTCTTCAATAACATTTGTCAGCTGTGGTTTATTTTTATAATTAAATTCAACTTGCTGGATACCTTGAACAATCATTTGAACTTTATCTTCTAAAGTAAAAACAATATTTCTTTTTTGATTAAATTCATTTAACAACGAATAAACTGTCGATGTTTTTCCAGATCCAGACTGACCCGTTACGATAATTAAGCCTTGTCTTCTTTTTGACATGTCTTTAAATTTATTTAATGCCGCCTGATCTGACCCACAAATTTTTTCTAAAGGCATCACGTCTTTTTCAGGATTCCAAAGAGTCATTGTCACTTTTAAGCCAACAACTGTGTCAATACTATGATATTTAATTTGAATTTCTTCAGAATCACGCTTTAGAAAAATTCTGTAGTTAGAGCTTTCAGTTTTATTTTCAGAATTGATTTGTTTCGAAAAATATTGATTCATGTCTTTAAACTGTTCGACAGTCATTGTTGTGGCAGACTGGGCGCCTTGAAATGACCGATAAGAAATTTCATAGTCACCCCGCATTGGTGATATATGAATTGTTCTAACCCCTAAATCATAGGCTTCCCAAATAATTTTTTTAGATAAATTCTCAGTGCTTGTTTTAGTTTGACTAAAAAGGTGGGCATCAAGTTCGCTACGGCTGAAACGCCACTGACGACCTAACTTGTGGGCGGGTAGCTTTCCAGCTTGAAGCCATTTATATAAAGTACTTGAAGTTGTTTTTAGGTAGGTAACTGTTTCGTTGAAATCAAGATAGTCGTGGTTTTGCATCTAGCATCCTTTGCCGGTATTTACTGTCCGATGTTATCCATTATCGGATATCAGAACAGTAAATCTACGGGGCAAAGGACTGGTTTTTTACGGATTCAGATCGAATCCGTATTGAATATCACTTTAGAAATAATATTTAGCACCAAGCCCAGCCATAAATCCAACTTCTGTTTCTGGTACAATAGCTATCACTGGATCTAATTTAAGATGTACGCCAATTTGTCTGGTCTTTGCTCCGCGCCATTCTAAACCTAGCGGGAAGCGAACACCAAAACCAAGATCACCTGATTCTTTAGCGTAATAACCTTCTTCATCTCTGCGGTCTTTGTTGTTAACAACTATAAGAGCACCAACGCCGTAAAATAAACTAATATCATTTAGATTAGGATTTTGAAAAATATTGTTCGTGTAAATTAAATAATCACCGTAAATGTGTGTCGAGTTTTTGTATGAAAAAGA
>JAYUTU010000325.1:0-22197 GCA_043754975.1 Bdellovibrionales bacterium
TCTTCGAACATCCAAACGCAGTTGAACACGATTACAACGAATGTAAATGCTAAAGTTTCTAAATCTGGCATCAGATATTCTTGAATATAGCCGCGAATCCACCACACCGCGTAGGTAATGAGTCGTGCACCTTTGTAGGGGTTGTATTCTTTTACAGCATGCATTAAACCGACGTTGCCTTCCTGAATGACATCGATCATCCGGGATGAAAATTTGGCATACTCAGCGGCAACTTTGATAACAAATCGTAAATTTGATTTAACTAGAGTTTGCGCTGCGACGGGGTCTTTAGTTTCGAAATACTTTTTGGTCAGTTCAAATTCTTGCTCACGTGTGAGTAATGGATATTTGCGAACTTCACTGAGGTACATTGACAGGGGATCAGTGGTGGCAACTCCCCGGGTCACTTTTGGCGCTGGAACCAAACTGCGCAGATCGTCGCCTTTTGTTTCAATTATCTCTGTGTCTTCGTCTGCAGTTGCTTCGGGAATTTCGACAACATCGTCATCGACAACTTCGGCAATAACGGATCGGGGCTGGTCTTTCTTGTTCTTTTTAGCCATAACTACGAAAGGAGTTTAGTTAGATTCTTTTCTAATGTTTCCTGAATTTTGCCTTTGAATAAAGCTAGCGCCAGTGGAAGCTCTACTTCGACTACAATCTGACACGCAGAGCTGTCTTTTGGGACGACCCGCATGGCGGCTTTGAACTGGCTGCCTGCGACATTACATGTCTTGGATGACTCGTCGAAAGTACAGGCAACGTTTGCGTCAAATTTTTTAAAATCATTTTCACCACTAAGAAAATTTTTTATTTTGCTATAGACAGTAGCTGCGTCTTGCGGTGCTGGAAGTTCAAATTTAAATTTTGACATTTTTCTAGGGTAGTCGAATCTGATATTTTAGTCACGTGTATTTATAGTAATATATGGACTCCACAATCAGTTCAGTTTTGACTCAGCTTTGCAAATAATGAGATTATAAAATTTATGAAATTCGTAAGAGAACTAAAAAGAACAGAATATTGTGGAAATTTAACCTCGAACCACGTCGGCAAAAAAGTCGTGCTCATGGGTTGGGTTGGTACACGTCGGGATCATGGAAGTCTTGTTTTTATTGATCTTCGTGATCGTGAAGGAATTGTCCAAGTTGTTTTAGATCCAACTAAAAATGACACAGCCTCATCCAAAGAATTCCGCAATGAATATGTGGTAGCCATTGAGGGTGTTGTCCGCCTGCGCCCCGACGGAATGAAAAACAGTAAAATTAAAACTGGAGACATTGAAGTTGAAGCCCTTCGCTGTGAAGTTTTGAACCAAGCGGCAACTCCGCCATTTCAAATTGATGATGAAAATGTAAATGAAATGCTGCGCCTAAAGCATCGTTACTTAGATTTACGTTCACCGCGCTTGCAGAAAAACTTAATCACTCGCCATAAAGTAGCTCAGTTAGTCCGACAGTTTTTATCTGATCAAGGTTTTTTAGAAGTTGAAACTCCAATACTTTACAAATCAACTCCAGAAGGTGCACGAGATTATTTAGTACCTTCGCGTGTGAATCCAGGAAATTTTTATGCCTTGCCACAGTCACCTCAGATTTTAAAACAGCTGCTGATGGTCGCAGGCTACGATCGTTATTTTCAAATTGCACGCTGCTTTCGTGACGAAGATCTGCGTGCTGATCGGCAGCCCGAATTTTCTCAAATAGATATCGAGATGTCTTTCATCGATGTGGAAGATATAATTTCAATCAATGAAAAAATGCTAAGGCTAATTTGGAAAGAAATTAAAAATCAGGATATTGCAGCTGTTCCGCGGATTACGTTCCAAGAAGCCATGGATAAATACGGCTCTGACAAGCCAGACACTCGTTTTAAAATGGAAATTCAGGATGTAGCTCCGACTGTAGCTGGCAGCGATTTCAAAGTATTTAGCGATGTTTTAGCGCGTGGTGGAATTGTGCGCGGCTTGGCAGTGCCTGGCGGCGGCAACTTTTCGCGTGGTCAGTTTGACAAACTCACTGACACTGCGAAAAAAAATGGTGCCAAGGGTTTAGTTTGGCTTAAGCAAGAAGCTGACGGCAGCATCAATTCACCGATCTCGAAATTTTTTACACCTGAGAAACTGAAGGAAATTTTTAAAAAACTGGGTTGCACTGAAAAAGATTGCGGTTTGATAGTAGCAGATGATTTCGATCCAGCCTGCTCAGCATTGTCGGCTCTTCGGTTGCAATTGGGCCGTGAACTTAAATTAATCGATCATTCAAAATACAATTTTTTATGGGTTATTGATTTTCCACTATTAGAGTATTCTCCAGACGATAAGCGTTGGGTAGCCCGTCACCATCCGTTCACTTCACCGAAGGATGAGTCCTTTGACGACTTGATGAATAATAATGAAAAAGCTTACGGTAAAATTTTAGCCAAAGCCTATGACTTGGTTTGTAATGGATACGAAATGGGTGGCGGTTCCATTCGAATTTATCGCAATGAAATTCAACAGGCCATGTTTCGATTATTAGGAATGTCGGCAGAAGAAACCGAAAGTAAATTTGGTTTTTTCTTAGATGCACTAAAATACGGAACCCCTCCCCATGGTGGAATTGCCTGGGGATTAGACCGTTTAGTCATGCTGCTTATGGAAACAGATGCCATTCGCGAAGTTATTGCATTCCCAAAAACTGCAAAAGCCACATGTTTGATGAGCGATTGTCCCAGTGAAGTTAATCGGGATCAGTTAGTAGAAGTCGGCGTAAGACTTACTGCTCAGGCTGAAAAACTAATTGAAGACGGTAAGAAAAATACTGTTTAGTCGTCTATTTTTTGGAGTGTGATGCCATTTTCTTCTAGGGACGCTAATTGATAGATTCCTTGAAGTTGGCGTTTTCCATTCACTTTTTCCACAACAAAAATGGTCTGCAAAGTCATTGCAATCAAATGACGAATGGACTTTAAATTCCACTGCGGGGCACCCATCTGAATCAACATTTCTAAACGCAGCAGGGCCTCGCTGGCGGTTCTGGCATGCATCGATCCAAAACTGCCATCATGGCCAGTCGCTAAAGCCATCAGCAGTGATTTTGCTTCAGCGCCACGTACTTCTCCTATAACCAGCCGATCAGGGCGTAACCGAAGTGCCCGCTTTAACAAGTCATCCATCGTGACATCGCTAACAGTGCCACTTGGGTCCTGCCGGGTCAGTAGCGAGCAGCAGGCCCGGTTGGGTAAATGCAGTTCTTGCGTATCTTCAATAATAACGGCTCGTTCATTTTCTGAAAAAAGTTGCAGCAAGGCCTGTAGTAAACTGGTTTTGCCAGAGCCAGTTCCACCGACCACCAAAAAATTTTTTTTCTCAGAAAATACTTTCATTATTATCTGGGCCTGTTTCTCTGAACACCAAAGCTCAGCCTGCAGTCGTTGCAACGTCCAAACTTGTTTAGGCTGTTTTCGAATCGACAGCAAATTTGTACCGCGTGAGAGTTCAGAAAAAAGAATTGTTATTCGCCAAATTCCCAGCTGAGCTTCAACAAATGGTTTATCTCGATTTAAATAGCTGTTGCAGGCTTGGGATAGCCGATCTAAACACGCATGGTAAGTTTGCTCTGAAAAAAAGTGATCTTTCCACGTGTGCAGCGATCCACCTTTTTCAAAATAAATTTCGTCGTGGCGGTTCACTAAAACTTCTGATATTTCATCATCATTCAGTAATTCATCTAATGGACCGTATCCACCGAGCTCAGATTCAACGCGTTTTCGTCCAGCCGTGCTAAGTGTTTGGAGCTCTTGATCAATCAATGACTGCAGATTCTTAGATTTTTCCGAGGGTCGAGAATCCAAGTCCCAGTCGCTTTCTGCAAGTCGTTTTTGCTCAGAAAAAATTTTTTGTATTTTTTGACTCAGCTCAATTTCCATTTTTAATTAGCCTCCATCAATTTTGGTGTTACAAAAATAACTAATTCAGATTTATTTTCTTTAAACTGTTTACTCGAAAAAAGGGATCCCAGAATTGGCAGCGAACTTAAAAAAGGCAGCCCCTCGCTATTTGTGCTAGTTTCATTTTTAATTAAACCAGAAAGTGCAATGGTTTTACTTTTTATAAAGTCAAAGTGACTAGAAACTCGGTGAGAATGTAAGGCTGGAATGCCGTCTACTGTGCGGCTGGGATCAATACTTGAAACCTCAGATTCAATTTGCAAACTGATTTGCCCTGCAGCATCAACTGTTGGTTTCACTTTCATAATGATTCCATATTTTTTCCAGATAATGTCTTGAAACTTGAAATTTAATACCTTAATCGGGAATTCTCCACCTGCGAAAAATTCAGCTTCTTTACCGCTACGACAGACTAAGTTGGGAGTTGCTAAAATCTTAATTTGTCCTTCATTTTCATCCGCATTAAGCAGTCCAGCGATCGTTTGACCAGCATTTAAATTGCCGTCAATAATCTGGGCTTGATATTGACTAGGCCACCTGATCCCCAACGTTCGACCAAAATCTTTTTTAACTTCGGCAACATGAATTTCAACACGAACATTGTCTGCGATTTCAATTTTCTGTTTATTTTCGACTGCAAGTATCCCCACTTTGCCAAGCACTGCTTTGTAATCTGCAGCTGTTTCTTTTGTCGAGTAGCTTAGTTTCCATGGCTGTGCATACGTGATCTTTAACGGAGTAAGCCCTTGGTTTCGCATATGATTTTCTGCATAGGCAGTTATTTGTCCCTTCAGTTCGTCGGATAGTGAAAGTGCCAAGTAGATTGCTGAGTTTTGTTTTTCAATAAATTCTATGATGCGCTTGAAATCTTGAAATCTAAACAAATTCCCTTTTAAACAAATGACATCTTCACAAATTTCAACCGAAAGCCCAAGAAATTTTTGACTGAGTTGAAGCCAATCAGCGTAAGTTTTTTTAGAGTTTACGGGGACAACAATAACTTTTATAGCCTGATCATTCTGGCGGATTAAAGAAACACCCAAGCCAACGGGTTTTAGCGAAACCCCATCTGCAGCGGCCTGAGCTGCTAACACTTTTGAGTTTTCAATCCATATTTTTTTAGTTTTTCCTTTAAGAGTATAGTCTTCACCCAGTTCAATAATTAAAGGTGAAGCGTTTGCAAAAGGGATGGTTAGCGTCGTGAGTATGAGTGTGATTAGTATTGTTTTCATACAAGCCACTTTTGCAATCTGCAAAACAGGGCTAGCGGTGCCAGTATGAAAGAAAAATCCGAACTGCAGATAGGGGGCGGATCTACCTAAAAAAGTAACTCCACGCGAACGCCGCCCTCCGCATTTACAACTTGAAGAGTTCCACCTTGCGCCTTCATCAAAGTCTGGCAAATTGTTAATCCTAAACCCATACCGATTGAATGATTCATAATATTTTCATCAAGCATAAATGGGCGCATGATCTTATCAATAACACTTTCAGAGATCGCAGGCCCTTTGTTTTCTATACAAATCAGAGGTAGCCCCGAATTTTGTCGACTGATGCGGATCGCGATTTCAGAGTTCGCTAGACCAAATTTAGTTGCATTATGTAAAGCGCGAAAGACGGCTATTTTGGTTAAGACGGGGTCCACCTCGATCGAATCCAAGTCAGAATTTAATCGAACAGTCTGCGTTTTTGCATTCAGAGAAGCGGTGATTTCCATAGGAATATCTTTTAAAAACTGTTCCGAGCCAATGCGATCAATTTTTTTAGGAATTAAACCAACTTCGCCTTTCACTATGAGCAATACGTCCTCAACAATGCTTTTTAATTTTTCTGATGATTTGATAATACGATCTGTAAAAAGTTTTTGTTCATCGGACAGGAGGGTTTCTTTAAGAAGGGAGGCAAAGCTAAGAATTGTTGTCAGCGGAGTTTTTAACTCATGGTTAATTAAAATCATAAATTGATTTTTTGCCTTATCCAGCATTTGTAAGTCAGCGAGGGCTTTTTCTAAAGCTCTATTTTTTTCTTTGAGCTCATTTTTTAAAAAATATTTTTCATGGGCTTGTTCGACAGTGTTCATTAGATCAACGGGATCCCAGGGTTTAGTTAGATAGCGGTAAATCTGGCCCTTGTTGACGGCATCGATAACGGATTCAATGTCCGTGTATCCAGTCAATAATATCCGAACTGTGTCCGGGTGGCTTACAATTGATTTTTCCAGGAACTCAACCCCGGTTATCAGCGGCATGCGCTGATCTGAGATAATCACGGATAAAGCTGGATAATTATCCAGAGCTGTAAAAGCTTGTTCTGGGGTCGTGGCTTTTAAAACTGTATATTTTTTACGAAAAATGCGTTCGAGAGCATCCAAATTATCTGGTTCATCGTCTAGGCACAATAAATGAGGTTTCTCAAAATCTGAATTCATTTTTTTATCCTAACGACTATTTAGATCTTAGGTCTAGATTTTAGTTTCTGGTCCGACTTAAGGCTATTTTTACGTCATACAGTCGCTGCTAAATGTCGAGAAGTGATACTCTGTCCAAGGATATGAGTATCTCTACTTAGGAGTCTGTATGGTATTGAAAATGATGTCTAACTCATTGCTGGTCTTTGCTTTCTTTTTCACGGCAGTATTGGCCAGTGAAAAATCTAATGCCTCTGCAATGCTTCACGGCTCTGGTTTCTACGGAGGAACGCAGCAGTGCCCGTATCCGGCGAGTGTTGGCCGTGGTGCCTTCAGCATGAGTGATGAGGAAAAAGAAGAGCGCAAGGAAATAGCGGCAAAAAAAAAGGAATTAAAATTAAGAAAATTTGAAACCGACCGCGCAGAAAAAGAACGAGACTTTGCCGGTCGTAAATTAGATCGCTATTTCGAAAGTTCAGTAGCTGAGTTTCTAACGGGCGTTCACATGCAAAAACTAAACAAGTGTGAAAACTACAAAGTTCATCCAAGTTTAAAGTGTTTCGCGAAAGCTAATGACAAGGGCACTACGACAACTGGCGAAGCGGACGCCTCTGGAGCTGCAGTTGAAAAAGAAATCTCAAGCAAGTGCGGAGAAAAGGATGACGTCCCTCCACTTTTAGAAAAATCTTGGATTAAATCTGAAGCTGAAGGCGGTGGCGGGTACTGCTCAGCTAATATTGATAGAGACAAGGGTGCGGTCAATCCAGCCATTTGCTCGGACGCTAAATTACGCCCGGAAACAGATCGCAAAAGCAAAATTTATTCAGTTACAGATTGTACGAAGGCACTAAAAGATTACCGCAAATTCAGCATCGAGCAGGGTAATGCTCAAGCTCGTTACGAGCGCACAAAAGATGAAATCGAAGATCGTGAGTTTGCAGCGGCTAACGCGCGGGAGCGTGCTGCCTTAGATAGAAAATATAAACTTCAGTCCACCGAGGGTGAATGTGAAGACTGCGACGAGGAAGCACGGGGCTACAGCTTTCAAAAGCCGAAGCGCGATGTGCCTGCAATACTAGGTCAGCTAGGTTTGGGTCTAGGCCTAGGATTCCTGGGTAAGAAATACGATGATCGAAATGCCGAATACCAAGCGCAGCTTGGGTACCCGCCTACCCAGGGATACCCGACGGCAGTATCTCTAGGTTTACCATTCATATTGGGTGGCATTTACGGGGCAATAAATGGTGGCACCGGAGTCGGCGGTTTTGGCTGTGGTGGCTATGGCAGCCACGGAGCTGGTGGAGCGAACGGAGTTTACGGACCGTTTGGGGCCCACGGTGGAGCTTTCGGTTATCCGGCGGGAATGTATGGAGCCCCATGGGGTGGCGGAATGTACAATCCAGGAATTGGTGCGTACGGTGGATTTAATGGACCGAATGGTGGATTTCCTGGTGGCCTAAACGGTCAATTCGGTATAGGCGCACCTATGAATGGCGGCTATCCTGGAGCAGGCGGTTTCCCAGGTGGCGCATTTGCTGGCGGCGGTGGATTCGCAGGTGGTGGCGGTTACCCAGGCGGAGCATTTGCCGGAGGTGGCGCATTTGCCGGTGGCGGTGGATTCGTAGGCGGCGGTGGTTTTCAAGGAATGGGTTCGTACTTGAATAATCCGCAAGCCCAGCAGCAGTTATTACAACAACAACAACAAATGCTGCAGCAACAAATGCAGTATTACCAAGCGCAAATGCAAGCACAGATGCAGGCTGTGCAACGCCAGCAACAGATTCAGCAACAAGCAGCGCAAGTTGAGCAAGAAATCGTTTCTCTTCAAATGCGACTTCGTATGTTGTACATGGGTGGCAGTTCCTACGGCGGCGGCAGCGGTTTTGGGGGCGGTGGTATCCAAGGCGGCGGCGCAGTGAGTGGCGGACTTTACATCGGTACTGCAGCTCCAACTCCGGGATATCCTGGCGGCGGTTTCCAAGGAAACTCATTTCCTCCTCCGGGAGCTCAGCCAATCCCTCAGCAAGGTGGCCCGGGCGCTACTGTGCCAGGTCCGGGAACAGCTCCCCGTGGCGGCCGTTAAACGTAGCTAGCTCGAATAAAATTTGACTAAATATCTAATAACCCTCATCACTAGTGAGGGTTATGTTTTTTAAGATTCCGAACGCATTCGATAGTCATTGTCATTTCTTAGCAACTGGTCAAATTGCGGCTGGTCTTTCGCTAAGAAAATTAAATTCAGCTCATGACGTAAAAGATTTAAAAATTGAACCGCATCACTATCAAGGAAAATGGCTTGTTGGATTTGGCTGGGATCAAAACCAGTGGCCAACTAAGGCATTTCCAGATCAAAAAATATTAGATGAAGTTTTTGGGGCAACTCCAGTGTTGTTTTCCAGGGTTGATGGCCATGCCTCTTGGCTGAATACAGCTGCTGCTAAAGAACTTAAATTAAAAGAAGGCTTCGACGGAACACTTTTTGATACTGACCATATTCAGGCTCTGATGAAGCTTCCGGCATTTACAACCGAGCAAATTAAAAAATTTGCCAAAATTTCTCAAAGACTTTTTAACGTGGGTGGTTTTACTCACGTGCGGGATCTTTCGATGACCTGGGACACATGGCAAGCACTGGCACAGATGGCTAACGAAAACGAATTAACTGTTTGTATAGAAAGCTTTGTGACGGTTGAAGGTGTCGGCGACTTTTCTCGTGCTTTAAGCGAAGTAAAACTCATGCAGCAGGCTCCCAATAGGCTGCTACGAATTCAAGGTATCAAATTGTTTTTGGATGGATCCTTGGGGTCAAAAACAGCCTACGTATCAAAAAATTATTTAAACTCTAGTTCTTGCGGAATATTAAACTGGGAATTAGATGACGTGAAGTTGATTATGAAAAAAACCTGGCAGAGCGATCTTCAATTCGCTGTGCACACCATCGGAGATGAAGCTGTGCATCAGGTTGTCAAAATGGCTCGAGAAATATCCGCTGAAGGAATTGTTGGGCGACTTCATCTAGAGCACGTGCAAACTCTGCGACCGGAAACAATTCAGCTTATGAAACCATTGCATGTCACATGTCATATGCAGCCCTGTCATTGGCTGAGTGATAGTCTGTGGTTAAAAGACGTTTTGCCAACAGAGCTTCTAGAAAAAACGTTTTCTTGGGAAGCTTTGCGAAAAAATAAAATCCCAATCCAGTTTGGCAGTGATGCTCCGATTGAAACTACATCTTTAATTAACAACCACAAAGCCCTTGTTCAAAGTGCTGAAGCTGGTTGGCCTAAGCTGAATGGGGATTGGACCAAATTCCATGCTCATCCCGACGTGGCGTGGACCAACAGTTGGACTGAATGCTCAACAGAGAAAGTGCTACAAGTTTACTTCAACGGTCAGCCTTTAATTTAAAACTGAAATTTCAATTCGTACTGACTAGACAGTACTGCGGCTCCAACAAGCAGTGAGCCAATCACTATCCAGTTCTTGTTTTCTTTGATATTTGAGACGACAATTTTTGAAGTTTGTTGTAAATCCTTGGACCATCCGCAAGATTTTTCTGAAATAATTTTCCATTTTGTTGAATCCATATCTAAACTTGGAACTGCAGTTTCACAAGAGCCTGTAACTAAAAAAATAGGCTCTGTCCTACTTTTGTTTTTAATTTTCTGCTGGGTTGCAACTTGGTTATAGGTGATCTCAAAGTATGGCAACTGAACAACTGTCTTATTAAGTCGTGCTAAACTGCCTAGGCTCAAGGGTGTTTTGAAAAAAACGATGAAATCTTGAGTAAGCAGGTTTATCCGTTTCTCCTTTTGCAGCAAATGAGTAATATATTTAATTTCATTTAGTAAAATCCGACTTTGTTCGGAAGGTGCTTGCTCTAATAAACGACATAACATGTCCAATTGCTCTGGCGAAATCATTTCCTCCTGCAAAATTCTTTGAACTTGTTTCGGCATTGAACTTAAGAATGACTTACTTAACAGATCAATCGAGTCTATAAAAGAATCAAACAGCGGTGTGGGCTGTGCGCTGATCGTATTTAGTTGATAACTTTGGATACAGGTGTATCCATCAGCTTGGCATTTCTTGTTATAATCCTCTGCTGTGACAGACATATCTGGAATAAGAACTGTTTGAGCCTGCACCGTTTTAAATGTAAATAGCGACAAAAGAAAAGTAATTATTAACATAGGGGTCATCGGGTTATCCTCCGGTTTGGTGGTATTCAATACGCACAGTTGCAGGTTTTTTATCGTCGTAAAGTCCTTGCTTAGTATCTCTATTTTGTACAACAGCCCAGAATGGGCCGCTGAGGCTCATGATGTGATTAGATAAATTTTCAGGAACTAAAACGGCGTACTGATTTGGATTCAGGGGCGCCCTTAAGATTTTTACTTTAGAGGCTAGCTTCCGGGCCCCAACCATGTTGACCGATGCCGAATAGAGATCCACGACGCCGTATTGATCCATGAGGGCCGAAACGGAATCAGCATTAGCAAGTTCAATGGGAATAAGCACAAATCCGGCCGGAATTAAAGTGTCAGCATAAATTTTTTCGCCTTGGGCACTTTCGGTTTTTTTTGGTGAAAATAATAAGTAAGCAGTAATCAAAATTAAAAATGAAAGGAGCAGGACCTTGTTTTGTTGGCTTAGTTTTATTGTCTTCATTGTGAGTCTTTCTTTTCAAAATCGCGAAAAGTTTCACGCGATATTTTTGCTTTTTTTATTTGTGAGCGATGGTTTTCAATAAGGCCCTGGAATACCAGAAGCAAAGTAACTACCATCGCGACTAAAAACACGGCCTCTAGAAGGACCTGTCCTTTTGAATTTCTAGTTCCCATCGGCTTTCCCTTCTTTCTGGTTGTATCCCACACGAGAGTAAAAATTCATTTTGGCTCGCGACCAGCGTTTGACTTTCAACCTTCGTGAAGTAACTGAAATGCCAATTGAAGGCCACAGTTTGCAACGCTTTATAGGAGGGTTTTAATTCGTAATTAGGCGCCATCCCGGATCGAAGCGGACGAACCGCCATTTCTGTCCTGAAACTGTCTACCGAAAAGATAGTTTCAATGTACACCGCCCAAATTTGGCTAAGATCATGCGTTTTAGAAATAATTTTTGATTTAGTAAGTATTAAGTCGGCAGCAATAACGCTGTTTGCAACAAAAATAATTCCCCGCTGTGTGCGATCCAGCTTGAGTTGTTGAGCATTAATCCGAGCAATTTCTATCCAGATTTTTGCCGCTAGTGCCGGGCTTGCTGGAACAGCAGCTAACTGTAAGTAAGCTAATTTGAGCTGCTGATCCAGCAGAGTAGAAAGTGGGTTCAAAAGAAAGAGTTTTTTTTCAAATTCAATAATCTTTTTTTGTAGGTTAATAGATTCAGTTAAGCATGTGGAACGAAATTGCGCTTTTGCCTGAGCCACAAAACTGATGAATGAGAAACTGAATAGCAGAACCATGAGAACTCCAAGAATGAGAATCATATGAATGCTAAAAAATCCTTTTTGATTGTTAGCGAACGGTAAGATCAAGATGAAGCTCGCTTTCTAATGCGGCCTTATAGGTTGATGTCGCATTCCACTCCACTCGGATTCTGGCAACGTGTGAATGGCTTTGATCGGTAACTTGCACCTGAGTATAATTCATATCACTGAGTTTGTTTTGTAATTTGGAAACACAGTCGTATTGTTTTTGTAATTTACAAATTAGCGTTTGCTCTAAAAGGTCTTCGACAGCGATTTCGCTGAGGAAATGCAGGCCCAGCTGAATTAAATTTACTGAAACTAGGGTACATAGAGTTAGTAAAATTATAGATTCAATCGCAGCCTGCCCCCTTTGATTCATTGTCTCGAGCCGTCCATAAATGTGGATAAATCTTTGCGCCTGAGCTGCGAATCTGCAGCGTTTTCCAGCTGCAGATTTTCGGCTTTTCTGGCTCCCAAAGCACGATTAATATTTTCATATTGTTTGGTTACATTTTGCCCAACGACTTTGACGACGCCTATAGTGCCAACTGCAATAAGTGCCACAAGTATTAAGTACTCGATAAGTCCCTGACCGCGGTTAGATTTAATTTTTTTACGAAATGAATAATTCATATGACCTCCGGATGAGAGGCCATGCAAAACTAGATTCAACTTTGTGGCAGTTTATCCGTATTAAGAAAACGGAGTTCGGATTACTTCTTTTTTGCTGGTTTTTTTGCGGAAGCTTTCGCGGGGGCAGCTTTGGTCGCGGCTTTCACAGTGTTTTTTACCATAACTTTGACAGTAGCTTTAACAGCAGCTTTCGCCATAGGTTTGGCAGCAACTTTAGCTACTGTTTTTACCGGAGCTTTTGCAGCAGCTGCTGCTACGGCTGCGGCCTCAACTTTTTTAGCTTCTTTTACTTTTGCCGCCGCAGCAGTTTTGGCAGGCTGAGCATCTTGTTTTTCTTTTAATTTTTTTGCTTTTCTAGCAGCTGAAATACGATCTAGTATTTCAAATGCTTCCTTTTGCAAATCATTTTCGAAAACGAAGCGGTAGAAACCCTCTATTTCTGGGCTTTGACGAAACTTTTTAACAGACGTGGGCATATTCTCGGATTGGACGAAATCAATTGAGTTGCCATCTTTTGATAATTTTACTTTGTCTGCCATGAAAGCCTCCAGTGAAGTCAGATGAAGTCGAGTAAGCGGCTAATCTAGTCTACCAGCGCCACTGGGTCAAGATGTGTTAATCCCTGGTTGTTCCTGTAACGTATTGATTTTCTTTGGAAATTAGTACAAATTGGAATCTGGCGGTACAATGATAGACATGCAAGGTAAACCTGTAGCCGATTCTATCTATGCAGAAATTGCTGAACAAATTTCTGCATGGAAATTAAAAAAATGGACGGCTCCGCACTTGGCAGTGGTCCTTGTCGGCGCTGATCCGGCCAGCGAAGTTTATATATCGCATAAAAAAAAAGCCTGTGAAAAACTGAATTATAAATCCACGCTGGTGCGCCTTTCTGAGAACTCATCAGAGGCCGATGTTGCCAAGGTTATACAAAAGCTAAATGCAGATAGCGATATTGATGGAATCCTATTGCAGCTACCTGTGCCAAAACATTTAGACGCAAAAAAAATGACAGAGCTTATTGCCCCCAGTAAAGACGCTGACGGTTTAACCCAGGCCTCACTGGGTGCTTTGATGTCTGGGCAGCAAAAAGTTGCTAGTTGTACCCCATCCGGAATCATCGAAATTATGAAATTCTACAAAATAAATTTACTCAATAAAAAGATTGCAGTCCTGGGCCGCAGTTTGATTGTTGGGCTTCCCCTTTTTCACTTGCTCGTGCAGGAAAACGCCACCGTGACATTATGCCATTCGAAAACCGCAAATTTAAAATCAATCATAGCCGATATGGATATTGTTTTTGTTGCTATCGGAAAGCCAGAGTTTTTTAGTGAACTTGATTTTAAAAAAGGTGCTGTTGTGATTGACGTTGGTATTCACCGCACTTCCGGCGGTTTATGTGGAGATGTGGCTCGCGGAGGCAGCGACTATTTGGCGGCACGGACTCCAGTTCCCGGAGGTGTGGGGCCCATGACAATCGCCATGCTGATGAAAAATACTATGACTTTGGCAGCAATGAACAGACAGGCTCAACGATGACTGAAATTTTAACGAATCACTGGTACATGGCTTTGCCATCATCCAAACTCAAACCAAATAAAATGGCTTCTGTGGAAATTAAGGCTGAGCCCGTACTATTTTTTCGAACATCAACGGGGTTAGTTAGTGCCATCCGGGATATTTGTCCCCACCGTGGTATTCCGTTTCGCTTCGGGCAGATTGTTAACGACATGGTCGAATGCCATTACCACGGTTGGAAATTTGATAGCCAGGGTGTTTGCCAAGAAATTCCATCGCTAACTTCGGAGCAAAAACTAGACTGTACTAAAATTAAAGTTAAATCCTATCCGGTCAAAGAAATTCACGGCGGCATTTGGATCTTTATTGGCGACGTTGGTTATGATCCGATGTTGGCTCCGCAGCCTCCACAATTACCTGGCATTTCATTAACGGTCGTTCCGCAGTTGTGTGAAGTCGTTGAATTTCCCTGTCACATTGATCATGCAGTTATTGGATTGATGGATCCTGCACATGGGCCCTATGTGCATCAAAGCTGGTTTTGGCGCAGTTCAAAATCAGCCTATGAAAAGCGAAAGAAATTTGCACCAGTCACGTATGGTTTCCAAATGAAACGCCATGAGCCGTCAAAAAATTCAAAAGCTTACAGACTGTTGGGCGGCGAGCCGACGACAGAAATTACGTTTCGGTTGCCAGGAACGCGAGTTGAACATGTGCAAGTGGGAAAACGGAGTTTTTATTCGCTGACTGCATTGATGCCAATTTCTGAAAACCGCACGCAAGTCATACAAATGGCATTCTGGAATATTCCTTGGTTGAGTTTAGCAAAGCCGCTGGTAAAAAGTTTTGGGCATACATTTTTAGGACAAGATTTAACTGCTGTGACCAAACAACAAGAGGGTTTGAAATTTGATCCGAGTTTGATGTTAATCAACGACGCTGACACCCAGGCCAAGTGGTATTATTCTTTAAAAAAAGAGTGGACTGGGCATTTGTCAGAGAAACGTGAATTTAAAAATCCCGTTCCAGAAACAGAACTGTCGTGGAGAAGTTAGTTTTTTTATTTTTTTTTGTTGTGGCAGAAGCTGGATTTGGTACGGAATACCGCGCCGAAGTTGTCAAAACCTGGGAGCTGCCAGCAGACTTTAAGTTAAACAAACGAAAAATTGGCGGACTTTCAGGATGTTCTGTCTTAAACGATAGAATTTATTTAGTTAGTGATGACCGCGGAGGCCAGGGTGGCCCACGAATTATTAGCTTTGGCTATAACCGCGCTCAAAATGAAATTGATTTTACAGATAATGAAATCATCCGTGTTAAGCCAGTAGGAAAACAAAAAATTTTGGATCTTGAAGGTATTGGCAGTCTTAGCAAAGATATGTTTTTGCTTTCCAGCGAGGGCGATCTCAATCAGAAGCCGCGGGTAATGCCAGAAATTTTTTGGGTGGATAGCCGTGGCCAACGCCAGTCATCTATCGATTTTCCAAAAGATTTTTTACCGGAAAAATCGGGAAAACAAACTCAAGGCATTCAGCTGAATCAGGGGTTCGAGGGCTTAGTTGTTGATCTGGATTTAAAAAAATGGGCAGCACTTCTTGAGGCGCCACTTGTGCAGGACCAGAAGATTTTGCGGCTTATTGAAAGCGATTTGCAGTCGACCCACTTTGACCGAATTTACACGTATCCACAGCCGACGGATTTGGATGCGAGCAGCCTGAGTGGATACTTTGGAGTGACTGCCATGCTGTTTTTAAATGACACGTCCTATTTAATTCTAGAGCGTGGAGTTGAGGCCTCGCTGCAAGGAATTTCTTACCGCTCGCAGCTTTGCGCGGCAACCAAAACCGGTCAGTTGGCTTTGGGGCGCCGGTGCTTTTACAGCATGAACACAGATCCGAAGGTCACCGCGAAGTACCCCGCTGGTGCTAATTTTGAAGGGCTATGCTGGGTTAATAAACAAAAGAAGTTGTTTCTAACAGTAAGCGATAACAATTTTTCTAAAAATGAGAAATCTGTTTTTATTCTGTATCAACTGAACTAAAACTCGAACCATGAAGAGTTGGCTTTAATGAAAATTTGGAAATTGAAAAAAGGCCATGATGCACGGTTGCGGTCTCGTCATCCGTGGGTTTTTTCAAATGAGCTTTTGGACAGTCCGAAGTCAGTCAAAGCCGGCGAACCCGTTGAAATTCATGATATGCGTGGGCAGTTTTTAGCACGTGGTTATGGTAACCCGCAGTCTTTAATTTCTTTCCGGGCAGTTAGTTTTTCACAGCAAGATGCAGATCCACTTTCGACCGACAGTTTAGCACAGAAATTAATGCGAGCTTGGAAATTGCGCTTTGATCTGGGCTTTAAGTTAAGCTTTCGTGTTTGCTTCTCAGAAGCAGATGAAATGCCGGGGTTAATTTGTGACCGCTATATTTTTACCAAAGCGGGAACGACCTTTCAGGTATTTTCCTTTCAGCTTTTAACTGCGGGGATGGATGTTGCCTTTAAAGCTAAAGGCCTAGAAATTTTTGAAGTACTGGTCAAAGAATCACTGGCAGCAAAAATTTCACAAATTTCTTGGGTGAATACAATTTTGGTTCAGCGAAATGATGTGAACATCCGAAAGCTTGAGGGCCTTCAACCTGAACCTGCTTTGCAAGTCAAACAAGTGGGTGATGAGGACTTAACCGAAATAACTATCGAAGTTCAAAATGCAGGGGATAGTTTTGAGAAAATTTTCTTTAAAATAAATCTTATTGAAGGTCAAAAAACTGGTTTTTTTCTAGATCAAACTCAAAACATGAAGTTACTCATAGATTGCCTTCAGCAGAAGCGACATGTTTTGAAAAATCGCCGGGTGAAAATTTTAGACCTCTGCTGCTATATGGGCCAGTGGTCGTCACAAATAGCCTTTAATTTAAAAAAATGGGGTATTGATTGCGAAGTGCATTTGGTCGATGTTTCAGAGCTTGCACTAAAAAAAGCCGTTGAGAATTTGTCCCCATACGGTTTTGAAATAAAAACCTACAAGATGGATGTGCTAGAGGGACTACCTTCGTTTAGCGGCAATGACTTCGATATAGTTATTTCTGATCCGCCAGCATTTGTAAAAAACAAAAAAGATCTACATCCGGGACTACATGCTTATACAAAGCTGAATAACCAAGCGTTTCGAATTGCAAAAAATGATGGCCTTGTTGTTTCGTGCACCTGTTCTGGATTAGTAACACTGGAAGACTTTAAGGAATCTTTACGTAAAGCAGTTTTAAAATCTGGAAAATCTGCCAAGTGTTTACTGACTGGTGGTCAGGGCTGGGATCATCCAACCCTCATGAGCTTCCCCGAGGGTTTTTATCTTAAGATGGTGATCCACCAGCTGAATTAAAACCGTAAGCTTGCGCTTGCTGCGCTAAAAGTTGCTTTTGATAAACAGTCATCTTGTTGATGTAATCTTTCAAAGAAACATTTTCATTTCTATGAAGTTCAGTTTGAATTTTTAGTTGATTCAATTGTCCCTGACTATTATCTAAATCAGCAGATTTTCGGTCCAAAGCCAGTTTCAGCTCGACTATTTTATTTTCGGCAACTGAGACTAAGTGCTTTATCGTGTCTTCTTGCTCAATTTTAGATTCACCGAGATCGTGCATGCCAGCTTCTAGGTCATTTATTTTTTGAGTTAAATCTTCAATGTGGGCTTGTTTTGAATTCACCTCATCAGTAAGTTCCAAATTTAATTCTTGAACTGTATTTTTTTCTTTTGTCATTTTTTGCTTCATGGACTCGAAATTTTCAAGATACTGTTTCCGATCTTCCAACTGAGCTTGCAGTGATCTTGATTTAATTTCTTGAATTTCCAATTGCAATTTCAAAGATAAATCCAAAGATTTTGCTAAATCTGTCGAAAGTTTAGAATTGATACTGCGCTCTTGGTTTAACAAATCAGTCAGTTCCTGCACGCGCTCTGATAAGTCTGAGTTTGAAGTCGTCATTTGCTCTAAAGTATGTATTTTTAATTGCATATCCTCATGAGTTGCCATCAAGTCATACTGAAAATTCTTTATTTGATTCTGCATTTTTTCTAGTTGTGCCACTTTGTCCTTCGCTGACTTGCTGTCTTCGACTTGTGAAAGCTCATTAAGTTTTGTACAGATCTCGTTGAATATTTTCTCGTGCTCGGGCATGTTGTTTAATTCCATTGCCTTAGTCTAGTGAAGGATTTGCCCACTGACCACGACAACCAAACGCTAGTTTCAAAACTCGCTGTAGGTCCAGATTGACCCTACAAGTGAACACGTCATAATAACAACAAGCCACTCACAATAAAAAGACTGAGGTCTTCATGCTAAAAAAAATAATAAGCTTAATTACAAGCTTTTCAATGCTCTGTGCCGCAGTTCCTGTTTACGGTCAGAGCAATTTTTTTGAAATTAAAGAGCCACCTCGTGCCGCGGAATACATTTACCGCTCATCGCAGAAAGAAAGCTTAATTGGCGTTCAATTATTAGGCGCAGTTAAATACCCGGGACTTTATTATGTTCCACCAAATACGGATATTTTGAAACTAGTGACCTTGGCTGGTGGAATCGAAGAGGCTAATTTAAGCGAAGTTATTGTTCGCAAAACTGATCCGGCTCAGGCTGGTGTCTATGAACTGGATATGAATAAATTTATGAAGTCGTCAGCGGACTCGAAACCCTTTAAATTAACTCAAGATGATTTAATTTTTATACCTAAAAAAGAACCATGGATTTCAAATGATGTATCACGAACAATTACTTTGGTCTCTTTAGTAACGAGCATTGTTTTAACTGCAGTTCTAATTGAGAAAAATTCGAAGTAATTTTCTGTGATTTTCTTTTTGATTGCCCTTATTTTTATTTCGAAAATATCTTTGGCATTCATTCCGTTCGTGCCGTGGCAAATCCCACCGATTGTTTTTCAGCACGGACTGCATCCCTATGTGAATATTTTTTTAACCGTTAGCATCGGCAGTTTGGTAATCTTGAGATGGCTACTGCATCCTGAACACTTATACACACAAAGCCGATTTTTTCGATTTGGAATCGTTTTAATTAGTCTGTATTTAATTCTCATTACCTGCTTTCAATATTTTTTCGTAAATACGCAAGAATCTTTTGTTCTACAAGTGGCTGCAGCAGTGACAGCAAGTTTTACTATTTTTTTATTTGGGAGGGTTATACCGTCATCCCTTTCGCCAGAAATGTTTTTAAAATACCTTAAAAATACAACGTTGTTGCTGTGTTGGGTCAGTTTACTGCTACTGTTTATTTCTGGTGACACAGCTTTTAAAGGCACGCGCTTTATCGGAGTTTTTAAGCATATTCCCCACATGGTTAGCACGGCAACTTTGGCGTGTTTTTCGTTGATTTATTTTTTTATTAAAGAAAGTTTTTCTAGACAGCGACCCATTTGATGAGATTTTTATTCTATGAGCTTAAAAAAAATTCAGACTCCGGCTTTCGAGATTACGGCGACTTCCGTTTACGTTCCCGCTGAGTCAGCACCCGACCAAAATAGATATTTTTTTGCTTACAAAATTTCCGTAAAAAATAAAGGCAGCCAAGACGCCCAGCTGATGAGTCGCCACTGGATTATCACAGATGCCTTGGGCCACATTGAAGAAATTCGCGGCCCTGGAATCGTGGGCCTTCAGCCGCGCATCACCGCCGGGCAGGCCTTCGAATATGACAGTGCGTGCCCGTTACGAACGCCTTCTGGCAGCATGAAAGGCTATTACCATTTTATCAGTGACGACGGCGAACCCTTCGAAGTCGAGATTCCAGAATTTTATTTAATTTCGCCGCAAGCAATGCACTAATTTTTTAACAATCCGCAACTGCTCGCTATAGGCTAAACTGTAACTGTCATTTTCTGACATTTGCTCTGGCAACAGGGGAACATGAATGAACAGCGCACGAACAGCTGGAAAATGACTTAACATCCGATAATACAGTTCATTACAAATAAAAGTTCCAGCAGAAAATGAAATTTGAAAATCAGAATCACTCGCAAATAAATTTTCCAGTGGAACTTGCGTCATCAGTGCCAATTCTTGATTGGGTTGGATCGGGCCGGCAGCTGGCTTCAGACCGGCTTCGTCGGCATACTGAGAATAAACCCAGTTCAAGGCAATTTTTTCTACACATATTTTTTGGCGATTCCGGGCTTGTCCTAGCATAATCACGCAATCGGGCTTGGCCTCAGTAACTTGCTTCTGCAAAACTGAAAAGGCGGTTCCAAATTCCACCGGAAGTACAACAGACTGGATATCAGAAAATTCTAAGGCCAAGGCCTCAGCGATCAAAGCACTTGGATTTATTTTTTGGCCAAGGAAGGGTTTAAACCCTGAAACTAAAATTTTCACGGAGAACGCAAAAACCGATTCCAGCTGGTCTCATCATCGGGATTACTAGTTTGATAAACATAACGCTCATGCAATCGCCCAGTTTTTCCAAACCAAAACTCAATTTCAGTCGGAACAATACGGAATCCTCCCCAGTGCGGGGGGCGGGTTACAATCTTACCGGCAAATTTTTTCTCGATAACATCTATCTTGTTTTGAAAACTTTCAAATGAATCAATTTTTTCAGATTGATTGGACGACCAGGCGCCGATTTGACTTAAGCGGGGGCGACTCAAAAAATAGGCATCTGACTCTTCAGCTGTGACTTTTACAGCTTTACCCTCGATGCGGATTTGCTGTTCCAGATGTGGCCAAAAAAAAGTGGCTGCAACTGAATTATTTTTTTCAAGCTCACGGCCTTTGCGACCATCATAATTGGTAAAAAAAGAAAACCCCCTGCGGATCATTCCTTTATAAAGAACAATCCTAACAGAGGGTTGTAAACTCTCGCCAAGTGTCGCTAGTGCCATTGCATTATGCTCTGGCACTCCTTTTATTTGAGCGGCTTTGATTAAATTTAAGAAATTTTCAAATGGATCTTTCTTAAAATCAAAGCTCATTTCAAATATTACTTCTTAGCGGGCTTTGCTGGTGCAGCAGCAGCAGGAGCAGCTGGCTTCGCGCCGGCTTTTACGATTTCAAGCAATTCCACTTCGAAAACTAATGCTGAGTTCGCTGGAATTCCAGGGCGACCTGATGGTCCGTAACCTAATTCAGGTGGGATAAATAATTTATACTTTGATCCAACCTTCATCATCTGAAGTGCTTCAGTCCAACCTGCGATAACTCCGCCGACTGGAAACTCAGCTGGCTGACCGCGATCGATCGAAGAATCAAATTTTTCACCATTAACCAAAGTTCCAACGTAGTGACATTTCACGTTGTCTTCTTTTTTAGGCATAGGGCCAGTGCCTTCTTTTAAAACTGTGTACTGCAATCCGCTTGCAGTTACTTTCACGCCTTCAGCAGTTTTATTTTTCTCAAGAAATTCAGCGGACTTCTTTTTATTGGTCTCGCCCTCTTCTTGCTGCTTTTTCATTGCTGATTCTTGCAACTTCATCATAGCTTTTTGGATATCTTCCTTAGTCATTTCGGACTTACCCTCGCCAGCATCTTTCATGGATGCAACTAATGTCTTTGCATCAAAATCAATGTTTTGCGCTTTTAAATTCTGACCAATTTGCTGCCCGATAGCATAAGATGCTTGGCCTTTGTCAGATTTTAAATCTGGTTTGTTACATGCAGTCAGAGCTAAAGCTGCAACCGCGATTACTAAAACTTTTGTCATACGAATCCTTTCAATTATGATTTCGTTATAAACTTGGGGCGTTTTTCAACGCTGTTTTTTATTAAATCTTGTCTTCAGTTCTAAATCATGCTCGAATTCTCAGGGATTTCAAACACATAACATGCTGCACACAACGCTATATTTTTTTGCCCTCTTTAGTCTCTCGACTTCACCAAACTGGGCTCGACTGAGTTTAATGCCCGCCGATGTCTTAGGTTTTTGGCGTCTATCGCTTGCGTCGTCCTTGATTTTCATCTGGGTTTTTGTTTTCAAAAAGCAGCCTTTACCACGGTTAGAAAAAAAAGTTTGTCTGGGTCTTAGCTTCAGGATTTTTCTTTTTCGCGCACCTATGGACCTACAAATACGCAGCAAAAAATACCTCGATCGCTAATACCATGATTTTTTTTGCCACAAATCCAATTTGGACCACGATCGGATCCGTTCTGTTTTTTGGCGAGCGCTTCACAAAAAGGCTAGGCTTAGCCTACACTTTAGCTACTGCTGGAATGATCATTTTAGTTTCAAATCAGTTTCAA
>JAYUTU010000326.1:0-2072 GCA_043754975.1 Bdellovibrionales bacterium
AGACCGAGGTGACCTCGGACATCGACTACGTGGCGCTGGGCGATTCGTTCTCGGCCGGTCCGTTCATCGGGACCATGCGCACCGACCCGCAGGGGTGCGCGCGCTCGCGTGACAACTACCCCGCCTTCCTGGCCGACTGGCTCGACGTCGCGAGCTACACCGACGTCACCTGCTCCGCGGCCGTGACCGACGACCTCTACGCGCCGATGACGATGTTCGACGGCAACACCGCCCGCCCCCAGCTCGACGCCGTCACCGCCGAGACCGACCTGGTGACGATCGGCATGGGTGCTGAAATATTTTTAAACGGTACATCTCCTGCAAACATAAACAAAACTGCTGTTCAACCAGATGGAAAAGTTATTATTGCAGGTAGTTTCTTCTCTTATAATGGTGTTGCTGTTGATGATATTGTTCGATTAAATGTTGATGGTTCTGTAGATACAAGTTTTGTTTGTGCACTTGCTCAATCTGAAATTCTATCAGTAATTGTGCAACCTAATGGCGAAATTCTAGTTCTTGGTTATTTTGCAGGTGTAAATAGTACTAAAATCTCCCGTTTAACTGCAAGCGGTTCTACTATAAGTAGCTTTAGTACGGTTGCTGGTGTAGTTTCAGATATTCAGCTGCAAGCCGATGGCAAAATTTTAATAGTTGGGTCTTTCTCAAATTATCAATCAACACCCAGAAATAATATTGCACGATTAAACACTGACGGCACGCTCGACGTTACATTCGATCCAGGAACAGGAGCAAACAGCATTATTAGAAACATAAAACTTTTATCAAATGGCAAAATGATTATAAGTGGTTTTTTTACAATGTATAATGGTGTTGGACGCAGTCGGATTGCAACTATAAACTTCGATGGTTCACTCGATACTACTTTTGATATTGGCACAAATGCCATTTTTATTCTAGCGGCAAACGATACTAATAGTACGATTATAGAGAAGATTACTGTAAAACCCGATGGGAAAATTATTATAGCAGGCGGATTTATTTCCATAAAAGGCATACCTCGAGGGCGATTAGCACAACTAAATATGGATGGAACATTTGATAGTGTATTTTTTAATCCAAGCGCATACGGAAGTGGTGCAAATGGAAAAATCAACACAATGGTAACGCAAACAGACGGAAAGATATTGATTGGTGGTGCATTTACATCATATAATAATGTTGTACGAAATAAAATTGCTCGGTTAAATGCAGATGGAACACTTGATATGAGTTTTAATATTGGCAGCGGACCAACTAACGGATCAAGTAACATTGGAATAAATAAAATCTGTTTGCAAGCCGATGGTAAAATCTTCATCCTTGGACAGTTCAATAGCATTAATGGAGTTACAAATTTAACAATAGCTAGATTGAACAGTAACGGCACATTAGATACAACCTTCAATCTTACTGCTATTTTACCATTAATTGAACTTGCTGATGGTTTAATTCAACCAGATGGAAAAATAATAATTGCGGGTGCTTTTACAACTATTAATTCCATTTCACAACGTGGAATTGCACGATTAAACGCTGATGGGACTTTAGATACTACTTTTAGCACTGGAACTGCTGCTAACGCTACCGTTAAAAAAATTTCGTTTCAAAATGATGGAAAAATATTAATTGCAGGCGATTTTACGGAGTTTAATGGTGTTTCTCAAAACTCAATCGCACGTTTAAACAGCAATGGAACACCTGACACCACATTTAATGCTAACGGCAACGGACCTGTTCCATCGGGCGCAAGATTTATTGAAGAGCAAAACGATGGTAAAATATATATTGCGGGCAATTTTACAAGTTATAATGGAACCGCTGTTAGCAAATTTGCACGTTTAAATGCAGACGGAACGCTTGACACTACGCTACAACCGGCAGTAATGACAAATACTAACAGCTCTCTTCCTGCAACTGTTAGAATATTGCAAAAACAGCCAAATGGTAAAATTATAGTAGCGGGCAACTTCACAACCTATGATGGCATTGCTTCAAATGGGTTGCTACGTATAAATAGTGATGGTACACTTGAGACCACTTACAACTTAAGTACCGAAAGTTCTGATACT
>JAYUTU010000327.1:0-2060 GCA_043754975.1 Bdellovibrionales bacterium
GGGCTCCATTGATGAATTGCCTTAGCAAAAACTTCTTTACCTGACCCACTTTCACCAGAAATCAAAACCGTTGAATTGCTGACTGAAACACGCTTTGCAAGATCAAACGCTTTTTTGAAAGCTTCACTAAAGCCAATGATACCGTCTGGATTTACTCCCCGTGTGACTTCAACTGCTTTCTTTAAAGTATGATTATCCGCATGCAGTTGATTTAATTTGAAAGCTCGCTGAACAGAGATATAGAGTTGCGGAAAATGCAGAGGCTTTACTACGAAGTCGTAAGCTCCGCTTTGAATTGCTTCGCAGGCAACCTCTACATCATCTGAAACCGTGATTAAAATAATAGGAGTTTGGTACCCTTCTTCACGCATTTTTTTAATAAATTCTAAACCGGACATTTCAGGCATGTTTAAGTCCGAGATGATGGCTCCCACATTTATTTTTTTTGCTCTAAAATCCTTTAAAGCTCTGACTGGATCTTCATAGTGATGAACTTTCATATCGCGCTGCTTGAAAAAAGCAGTAATAAGCTCAGCTAAATCAATATCATCTTCAACTAATAGAATTTCTTGAATCATGAAATTTCTCCCCCTCGAAAGATAGAACAGTTCCAATGCATTTTGAGATTCTGAATTAGTTCCTGGGGCAAATATCTTATGAGTTATGGCAAATTCTCCCATAACTTTTTGTCTTGCCCTTTAAATCTAACTTAGTGGATTTGATATCAGGCATTTGGTTTTGGCAACAGGCCTTTACATTGCTTAAGAAAACTTAGGAAAGCTAAATATCGTTAGCTTACTAAATTTACAAACCATAAAAAGGAGTTCATATGTTAAATGCAGCAATTACGTTTTTCGTTATCGCATTAGTTGCTTTTCTGTTGGGAGCAACTGGATTTGCAGGAGTTTCGATGGAAATAGGTCGAACTCTGTTGTTCGTATTTTTAATCTTAGCTGTTATCAGCTTTGTTATCAGCATGGTCCGCGGAAAAGCCCCGAGAATTTAAACAAATAAAGTTAAGAAAACTTAATAAATTAAGAAGCCCAACTCACCCTCAACTTAAGGAGAAACAAATGACTCAATTCACATCTGCAGTAATTATTTTATCTGCTGTTCTAGTAACCAGCTGTGCCAGCACTCGTCGTCAAGCTACAGAAATTACCAATCGCGAAACCGATACGTCACGTGCAGCCACGATGTCAGGCGGATCAGAATTCGCTGTTGTTGAATTTGAAAAAGGCAGTTATGCCTTAACAGGAGAAGGCCGAGCAACACTGCAAAAAGTTGCTAATGTCGCTTCAGGTAAAGGTCGTGATGTCGATGAGATCAAGGTTTTAGCATGGGCTGACCGAGAATATCCAGCTGACGGTTCGAAGGCCGAACGTAACGACGTCAATTTAGCTGATGATCGTGCGAGTGTTATAAAAACATATCTACGTGAAGATCTTGATACTGATGTTGACGTTGATAAGCACAATATGGCACAGCGACCCGGAACTTTTGCCGAATTAGTAAAATCTGAAGACTACAAAATTAAAAATAATTTTGAAAACTCGGGGTCTGCACCGACTGCAATGGACGCAGATGTTCTACGCACCAAAGTTTCCAAAGCGATTATTGTCATCAAATACGAGTAACGCCCTCAGATAAATAATCGCTCAAAATCAACTCACACTAAGGAGATAATTAAAAATGGATTCATCCTCACTAAACCCGGCATTTAAGGACTTAAAACAGCAAGCTGCTGATACTTTTGACTCATCATTTGATGCATCAGCTATTGCCGACCAGTTTCATGAAAGCACACAAATGGTTGAGCAAAAAGTAAAGGAATACGCTGGCGTCGCAACGGATTACATTAAGCAAAATCCAACTTATGCTATTTTAGGAGCTGCTGGAGTGGGTATCTTACTAGGGGCCTATCTCGCACGTCGTCGTTAATTTCGATATTATAACGCTGAGGTGTTCATTAAAAGAACACCTCAGCGTATTGACAGGTTGAGAATTTTAAAAATTTTCTGTAGCATTTCAAGTATGTTTCACCACAAAATAACATATTT
>JAYUTU010000328.1:0-10215 GCA_043754975.1 Bdellovibrionales bacterium
ATGGGCGGTAGCTTTTTTATTTTTAAAGTTCGAAGCGACCCACCCTACAAAGGCTACCCTTCCTGAACTGTTCGGGTTACTCTGACTTTTTGTCGGTGGCCGTTACTTCTAAAAAATCGGTCAGATCGAATAAATTTGTGATTAAACGAACCCGATAACCTGCCGAAAACGATTCCTTATTATTCAGGGGTTACTGCGTTGACGGTAGCATTGCAAAAATAAATCGAAATGCTCTTTTAAATCAGCGCATATTTCCAGAGATCTCTGATTCGATCAAAAAAGAAAGAATCTTTCTTACTCCAGCTCTTGCTAGCGTCGATATCAAATTAACTGCTAGTAACACGATTCCTAAAGTAAAAAACCTTTGGATCGCTTCGCCGGAAGTTGCACCAAATGCAAACTTACTAGGTTCGTTACAGCAATCACAGTTAGTATTGGCGGCTTTAGGATTTGGTTCAGAAATCGAAATCGATTCGCCAGAGCGCGCTCATCACGAAGATGATGAGCGCGAAGCAGATTTAACTTAGCGCTACAGACTTGATTGTGTGGCCGTCACCGTCCCAACAATCAGGGTAAAAACTCAATTTTTAATTTTCCGCGCGTGCCATTATAGTTTGCTGATTCAATATGAAATTCGATTGAGTCAGTTAACAATGAATCAGAAGATTCCCATCGATGAGAACTTTTTGAATAGTAATCATGTCCTAAATCAAATTCTTGCGTTTCATTAGCGCGCAGAGAGTAAATATTAAAGTGCAGCCGTGGTCCGCGAGAAGAGCCCAGAACGGTGAAGCCGTCTTTAAATACAACCTCTGCGTCAATCGCCGTAATTCTAACTTTTGAAAAATAACCGCTAACATCATGACGTTCGCTAGACGTCCAAATCTTGTCCGCAGTCACATTCAGAACAGTTATTCCCTCGTTTGGATCGTAGGTACGCTGTGGAAGCATCGCGGCTAATTCTTTACTTAGTGCTAATACTTCGTCAGTATACCTAATGACTTTTTTGACATCTTTTTCGTTCTCAGTAAGTTGATTAAGTTGCTGAATCCGCGCCATAATTTGCTCGAATGTTTTCGCATAAACCGTCGCGCTACTCATAGATAAAACAACTGCCAAAAATAGAAACTTAAATGCTTTCATACTCCCCCCAGAGTGATTTTTTGATACCGAGAGAACGCTAAAGCACGAAGGGTGCCACACCTTTTCGCACCGTGAAATTAACTCTAAAAGTAATCAAGCTATTCCAACCCGAATGTGAATTGAAATTCCAGTCTCCCTCTTAAAGCGTGACGAACAATTAGATGAACGTATTGGGCCGAAATTTGTTTAATCTCACTGATTAATTCTTCCACTCGTGGTTTCATAATGCGGATCATCGCCACCTGTTCCCGAAAATTTATCTGTCAGCTGCTAGAGGAACAATGTCGTTGAACTCGTTTTTAAAATCGAGGCTAAGGTTGTGCCAATCTTCCGGAAGAAGAATATGCGCAGCCCCGCCACCCTTTTCAAACCAGCTATCATAAATAATTTCTTGGCCCGTCTTTTTACTCCTCAATAGCACTGCGACGTGACCACTTTGAGAGAAGTCCTTTTTGATGTTTTTCTTGTCAGGCGGCCTTCTGATAGGGCCCAAAACTTCAAAGTTTTGGATGAGCCCCTTTTGAATCAAACTTTTCAAGAAAACTATATGGCTCCCGGCTTCGAGAACACAATTGAGCTGATCTCCGCCTGCAAATTCACCTTTGAGATTAGAGAAAAATCCGCCGGCGTCGTCATTTTTAAGAGGGGTTGACCGCTCAAATAACTCACTAGCTTTTCTAATTGCTGCGAGCTCCTTAAGATCATCAATAGTGAGTCGATTTTTTACGACAAGATCGGTGTCAAGCAAGCCCAGGTGATAAGAGCTGGATTTTAAACTGAACAGATTTTCGATCTTCTTTTGCTGTTCATTTGTAACCGATATATTCCGTGCCACCGCGCCAAAGACGTATTTGATTCCACCGAATGTTTCTAGCTGATAGCATTCGCCAATTTTCTGGCTCTCTTTGGCTTGACGGTAGTTTTCGTTCGCCGCCGCTCGTAAGTCTCCGCAACTGAAGTATTTTATGCCTTTGGTCTTCAGATGGGCAGAGAGGTCCTTTAGCAATTTAGCAAGTTCGGGTCTATTCAATGAGGACTTGTAAAGTTTGTTGAATCGGAGTGGTCGAACAATTTCACCGGCGAGACTTTCTAATTTTTCCACCGGAATCGTTTTCGAAGAGCTCGTCATCATTCCCATTCCGGTTTCACAAAGAGGGATGTCGATTTCAAAAGCTGAAAGCTCCATGCCTACACAAGGGTCTGCCTTTTTGAAGAAGGACTCGATATGCTCCTTCGCTAAAGCGCAATTCAACTCGGAAACCAAGCTCACTGCACTTTGCGGAGAATTCTTGCATTCCTGAGCTGAACTAATGCCAATCAAAAGAGAAAACCATGTAGCAATCATTGATGCTATATCGGTCGATTCTGAGATTTGGTGAAGCGTGGGTGATCTTTAAGTGCTCTGTGATGCATTCCGAATCGCTTCAGGATTTTCAGGCCTTTTATCGGGTTGTCGGGCGATAGCGTTACATCAGGAATTGGCCTTCGAGTAAAAGAAGCCGAACTCAAAGTGCGCGCCACATGCCGCCGCAATGCGAGCCAAGAGCGGAATCGACGGGACTCTTTTGTCAGTTCCGCCTTCAAGACGCGCGATCACACTTTGCGTAGTTCCGATCCGTTTCGCGAGCTGCGCCTGCGTGAGATCCGCTTTCATACGAGCGGTTCGAACGGCTTGAGCAATTTCGGTCTTGGATTTTTCCTCTTCGAATTGGATGCGAACTTCTTGGTCTTTCAAGAGCTTTTGAAAGAAGGGCTTCGCTGATCTGAAGTGCTTCTTAGTTTTCATAACCCCAGAACCTCTTTCATTCGTTTTTCGGCAATTTCGAGATCGCCCGATGGTGTTTTCTGAGTCTTCTTTTTAAAGGCGTGAAGCCAAACCATCGTGTCGGCTTCAACGACCACATACCCAATTCGGTAGCCGCCACTCGGTGTATTGAATTTCACTTCCCAGAGCTTTCCTCTGAGCTGGCGAAACTGAACCCTCGGACAACCCAGACCGTATTTTTCAATACCATCGAACACGTCAGCAAAGCGCGCTTGATCTGCTTTTGGCAGATCCTTGATGAAGTCCTCCAAAGGACTTCTGCCGGATCTAGTTTCGTAGAAAGCAACCTTCACAAGACATAGTATAGCCATCTGGCTATACTATCGCAACCTATTTCTTGCGGCCCGCATTCTGGCGCACGAATGATTCGCTAGAGCCGACAGCCTTGGCCACCTGTGGCCAGCTCTTAAATTTTCGATAGAGTGCTTTTATTTCGTGACCGATGAGCGATTTAGCTTCCGGATATGATTCCATCTCAAATACAAACGTGGTGACAATAATCAAATTTTGCTTTTAACAAAGCGTCATGTATTGCCTTGAGAGGTTTTAATTTCAAAAGGATATCTTCCCTAATTTTTTGATACCATTTCAATCTCTGTGGGTGCCAAAATAATCCAAACACTTGTTTTTAAATTTCCTCCGCTCGAAGCCACTGAGCATTTCATAACAAGGTAGTGTTACGCTCCCTTTACTGCACCATTTGTAAATTACACGGTTCTAACCGTCTAGTTTGAATGTGAAAAACATAAGCTATTTCAGCGATTTACGTAGCATTTTATCATTGAGCTTGACATTACTTAAAAGTAATATTACCTTTAAGTAATGTTGATTGTTGAAATCGCTAGGTCAGCAGAAAAAGAACTCAAAAAAGCGCCTTTAACGATTCGCGATTCTTTCGATGCTTGGAAAAACTTGATTGAACAAAATGGTCCTTTCGGTATTCAAAGAATTAATGGATATTGGGATCATGCTTTAAAAGGCGAGTGGAAGGGAGCAAGATCTTCCTCACTCAACGAGCAGTGGCGCGTGATTTATGTAGTTGAAGGTAGTTCAGTTCGTATTATGGTTTTAAAAATAACACCTCATGATTATAGGAGGAAATAATGTCGACAGGAAAAAAAGTTAAAGAATTACTTAAGGGTGAATTTGTACCAGCAAAAAAATATGGTAAATTGACTCCGGGTAAAGCTTTGAAAATATATAGAGAATTGAATCGTATGACTCAAGCAGAATTAGCTGAGAAGTCAGGCTTGAAGCAGGCTACGATTTCATCGCTAGAGCATGATCGAGTAGCTATGGGAATTGATCGTGCAAAAGCATTAGCGCGTGCTCTTAAAGTCCATCCGGCAGTACTAGCCTTTGCTGATTGGGATATTAATTCTGATGCTGCTAAAGCACGTTATCAAACGCCCTAAAAGCCTAACCGCTTAAGAACTTCATAAAGTGGCGACTGCATAATGAATGTCGCGTAATTCATTCCCGCACCGGCTTCGGTATACCCGCCACCGTGAATTCCAACGACTTTTAACGTGACTAAATTTATTAAGGTAGCGCCGCTACTGCCTGGATTTGTGTCGCAGCGGTGGTGAATCATTCCCAGAGGTAGCATTTCATCTTGAATTCGCTCGACACCGCAGTGTCTTGACCAGTGCAGCGGTAATTTATCAGGATGTGAAAACACAGTCAGCGAATCCCCTATGATGGCGCTTCGTGAAAGATCTGGCAGTACAAAAGTGTCTGGAACTGGCGACACTTTTAGGACTGCAAAATCTCCGAATTCACTTCTTTGTGCGGCCACGATTTCCTGGCATTTTGAAATGAGGTACGCGTCTTTGCCACCGCGTAACCCCCACTTAATTTTAGTATTTGAACACCCCGTGTGTTCAACCATTTTTGGTGGTGCCCAGAAGCAATGCCCAGCTGTAACAACGTAACCTCGACCGATATGGGTTGCGGTGCACTCTTCACTCGTTTGGCCAAAGGCATCTAAAATTCTTTTGTAGCGTGCGGGAACATTACTACCGCTGGCGTTGACGGCAACTAAATCATTTTCCAAAATTACTTTTTGAATCGTTGTGGCAAACACCTGGCCTGCAAATAGCAAAATTAACGGCAGGATTAAATATGGACCAAGAAGAATAAATAATTTTCTATGCATCGACGGCTCCAATCTTAAGACTACTAGGACCGCTAACACGGCTAGGGCTGTTGAGACTGATTTTTTCTGGCAATCCTAATCTGTTGGGAACCCGGCTAAGATCCAAGCAAACTGCACGTAATGAGATTCCAGAAGCTGCCGGAAGTTTAATTTTTGATCCGTACACGTGATCGCCATCGATGGGGAAACCTCGTCGGGAAAGTTCTAAGCGAAGCTGGTGAGGTTTTCCCGTTAACGGAAATAAATTCCAGTGCACTTGGGCCTCAGTCACTTGCGTGATCTGGGCGCGCGTTTCGGCCCACTCGCCGTGCGGGCTTTCGAAGGACCGGCGTTTTCCTCGCAGAATTTGTGTTTTCCAGTGAAACGTTTTCTTTAGATCAAGCTCTACTTTTTCTGTCACTGTGGGAATTGCTGCGGGCCAGTGGGAAAAATCTTGAAGAGACGTTTCTGCTGTATACATTTTAGAAATAGATTTTTTTTCAAACCAATGCTGCGCTATCTGATGTGCATTTTTATTTAATGCAAAGATAATTAGGCCACTGACTTCAAAATCCAAACGGTGCACTGGCAGTACACTCTGGCGTAGGTGATGCTGAAGCTCAATTCCCAAACAACCACGGGGGTCATGCCGGTCCCTGGATGGAACAGAAAGGACTCCGGCGGGCTTATCACAGATAATAAAATTGGCGTCGTGATGGACAACGTGAATCATAGTTTCTTCAAACCAACTAGAAAAATTTCTTTTGAAATCTTTCTGGTTGAATCAGGCTTCACGGCTTCAAAGCGCTGGTAGTCTTTTTTTATCATTTCTCGAAGTGTTGCAAAATCATCCGAGTGAAAAAGTTTACAAACAAAATGCCCATCTTTTTTTAAGAATTTTTTTGCGACTGCCAGTGCTAATTCACAAAGCTCAAATGACCTGGCCTGGTCAGTAACTCGGATGCCCGTCGTTCGCGGAGCCATGTCCGACACAACGACATCAAATGGTGGTGTAAATCCATTTTCCTTTATTATATTTTCAAGTTCTAAATCACGCAGGTCTGCTTGTACAAATACGGCATTACTTAGTTTAATTTCCACACTGGATAGATCAATACCTAAGATTTTTCCTGTTGGTCCAATTTTTTTCGAACAGTACTGGGACCACGAACCAGGCGCTGCACCTAAATCCAAAATTTTTTGATGCGGGTGAATGATTTTAAATTTCTGGTCAATTTCTTCTAACTTAAAAACTGATCGTGCTGCAAAATTTTGTTCTTTTGCTTTTTTAAAATAGTGGTCTTTAGGGTTGTACGACATCCACGTGGTGTTACCAAATGCCTTGTCATCTGTCACAGTTTGTTTTACGAGTATCACTGGAGTTAGCTGTGGATCTAATCTGGGTCATGTTTGGTTTTTTTGTGTTTATTACAATCGTATTTGTGATTTTAGGAATATTTTTTCCGGAGTGGCTTGGTATCACTGGCAAAAAAGCACGGGAAATTCAAGAGCATCACCAAGCTGATTCGAAAGCAAAAGACCCTAGCCAGTAATTTACACCTTCGCACGCCCGGGTTTTTGTACTTTAAGTAAGACAATGCCTCCGGCACCTACCAGCAAAAGCAGGCTCAGAATTGTCTGCCGTGAATCACCTGTAAAGTACGCGAAAAAAGCAATCAATGCGGGACCAATGACAGAAGCAAACTTGCCAAGTAAATTAAAAAATCCAAAATACTCGCCTGATTTTTCTACAGGGCTTAGCTGAGCGAATAGCGATCTGGAAAGTGCTTGAACTCCACCCTGCACTAAACCAATCACAGTAGCTAAAATAAAAAAATGTGTCCCGGTACTCATTTGCGAAGCTCCAATAATAGCTACCAGATACACTGCCAAACAAAGCAAAATAAGATTGCGGTTAGACCATTTTGAGGCCCAGACCCCAAACATATAAGCACTTGGAAATCCGATGAACTGAGTGATCAGCAGAGCCTTAATTAAATCGCTGGGTTCCAGACCCAAGGATAAACCAAAATCAACTGCCATTGTCATGACAGTAAAAATGCCGTCAATATAGAGCCAGTAGGCCAAAACAAAGTAAAATAAATTTTTATCAGCAAAAATGGCACATACTGTTTGGCCCAGCCCAGAAAATGTTTCACGAGTCAGTTGCAACAAATTCGAAGAAGAAACCTCAAGTGCTGGTTCAGGAACATGTCGCATCAACGGAAGTGTTAACAAAAACCAAACTACGGCTACGGTTACGAAAGAGATTTTGATGGCTTCAACGGCTGAGGAAATGCCGAACCAGTGGGGATTTAAGTACATCAAAACATTTAACAGAAATAATAGCCCACCGCCTAAATAGCCAAACGAAAAACCAAGTGCTGAGACATAGTCATACTGCTCACGTGTTGCCACGGCTGGCAGCAAGGAATCATAAAAAACACAGCTGGCCGAGGCAAAAAACAAGGCGACGCCATAAAGCAGCGCAGCTGTGCTCCAGCCCCCTTCAGGAACAAAGTACAACCCGACTGTTGCCCCTGCGCCCAGGATCATTGCTCCGAAAAGAAGTTTCTTTTTCAATCGACGTTTGTCAGAAATAATTCCCAGTGTGGGCGATAGAATTGCCAGCAGGAGTCCCGAGAGCGCTAAGGCTAGCCCCAGACGCTGAGTGCTGAGAATTGCGGACGCTTCACCACTCCAGTATTTTTTGAAAAACAGAGGGAAAAACCCCGCCATCACGGTTGTAAAAAAAACACTGTTTGCGGAATCATAAAGTGCCCACGACACTATTTTTTTATTCATCCACCAATGGTGCAGATATTCTGCACTCATTGCATCCTTTTTTTTTACCAGCAGCGTTTGGAATTTACTTGATCGCTATCGCCTGAGCTTGGTACTTACACAGGGAGCCGAAAACGCAGGGGTTTTTTATGAATACATTTTGTACTTTCCTAATCGCCAGTTGCACAATTTTTTTTGTTGCAGGGCCAGCTTCCGCTGAAATAAAAAACCCACAAATGAGAATTTGCAACCAACTCAGCGGTGTGTACTACGAAGCCGGGAATGAAGTGGATTTGTATGGTTTTTGTGCCTTCGATAAATCCAGCGTTGGAACTCTTGATTTAATGAGATTCTTTCATCAGGCGGAATCCGTTACCACATTACAAACTTACATAAATCATGTTCGAAGCTGTGAGCCCTTCGGCCAAATAACACCTCTGACACCTACAGACGGCGAAACGGAAATTTTCTGTCTGTTTGCTGATGGCTCCATGATCGACAGCAAAACGCTAGCAACTGGAATCTCCGACGCACGTAACGTGAAGCTGAACACGGCCCTTGGACTCAGTAACTAGCACGTACCCCCAAATAATTTATCAAGACGACGACCTGGTCATACTATTTAAACCCAGCAGTTGGTTCGTGCATCCTCCGGAAAATCCAAAACACCGCCGCGGATTAAAACGCCGCACCTGCGTTCAATGGCTGATGGATTCTGAAAAATTAAAGGCCAATCCTGTTCACCGATTAGATGTACCGACCGAGGGTCTATTGGCATTTGCTAAGAATAAACAAGCCGCTACTCATTTGAATGCACAGTTTAAAGAACAAACTGTAAAAAAAAAATATCACGCCGTTGTTCGCGGCTGGTTAAAACCAGCTCATGGAATTATTGATTTACCACTGGAACTGGATTCAACCGGAGACCTAGTCCCCTGCAGCACCAAGTACACAACGTTAGCGACTGTGGAGCACAATTTAAGTATTCAGCCAAAATTTCCAACCACACGCTACTCGTTGCTTGAGGTCAATCCCCAGACTGGTCGTTGGCATCAAATCCGTCGCCACATGAATCGAATATCTCACCCGATCGTCGGCGATCGAGAGCATGGAGATTCAAGGCACAATCGCTATTTCCGCGAGACCCTATCCATTGAAGGCCTTTGCCTAAGAGCTTCTGAACTCAGCCTGATACATCCGACCACTGGACTCGTGATGACCTGGGAAAGCCCTCTCACGCCAAAATGGAATTTGCTTTTTAATCTATTTAGTACGCAGCCAGCGCAAATAATCTGAAATAAGTTTTTCTTGGCCGCGTTGTGCTGGCTCATAGAATTCTTGCGGTGTTAATTGCGGTGGCCAGTAGCTCTGACTGACAAATCCTTTTTCGAAATCATGAGGGTAAAGATATTTGCCCGAGTTTTTTTGTGAAGACTTAAGTGATTCTGGCAGCTCAGGACTACCCGTTTTTTCTAAAAACTCTTCCGCTTTTCCGAGTGCCAAATAGGACCGATTTGATTTTGGACAGCTTGCTAGAAAAGTAACGACTTGAGCTAAATTAATTTTACACTCTGGCAGCCCAATGACCTCGACGGCTTGCAAGCCCGCCAGTGCCAATGGCAATGCCCGTGGCTCGGCGTTGCCGATGTCTTCACTGGCTAAGATAATAAGTCGGCGCGCAATGAATACGGGATCTTCTCCGCCAGCTAACATGCGCACCATATAATACAAAGCCGCGTCGGGATCGCTGCCGCGTACGGCTTTTATAAATGCTGAAATGCAGTCATAGTGCTGATCGGCTGACTTGTCGTAGGCGATGATTTTTTTTCCAATTAGATTTTCAATATCTAAGTCAGTTAAATTAAAATCGCTGGGGCCAAGCCGGTACAATTCAATGATGGATTCTAGAATATTTAAAAACCGCCGCCCGTCCCCATCAGCAACTGAAATTATTTTTTCAATTTGGCTGGTATTAATTAGACTTTCCAAGGGAATGTCTTCGGCAGCTGCAACTTTCAGAAATAAACTTTTAAAATGTGTTGGCTCTAATCGTTTGAAGTAAACAACTTGGCAACGACTCAAAAGGGCCCGGTTCAATTCATAGCTGGGGTGTTCTGTTGTCGCACCGATTAAATATAAAAAACCTTTTTCTACAAACGGCAAAAGCACATCTTGCTGTGATTTATTAAAGCGGTGGATCTCATCAACAAAAAGAAGCGTTTTTTCTGAATTTTGTAAAAGCCTATTTTTTCCATCTTCGCCGACCTGCTTGAGGTCTTTAATTCCAGCATCGACGGCGTTGAGTGCCGTAAAATAAGCTTTCGCT
>JAYUTU010000329.1:0-4437 GCA_043754975.1 Bdellovibrionales bacterium
CACAGCCGAAGTTCGACCCGCAAAGAACAAGCGAAAAAATTACTAGAACAATTTCAACTTGTTAATGGTGTTACGGAATTAGATTTAGAAAAATATAAAGTCATTTCTGACTGGTATCACTATGCGATTTTAGAATTAATGACTTTGGATCATTTTGTGTCTTCAAACGAATGGATGGCCGAACAGCTAGGTCTAGACGTGGCAACAGTCATTGAGGCCTTAAACCGGCTAGTGCGTGTGCAATTAATTGAAAATATCGATGGAGCCTGGAAAACGTGTGAACAAAACACGTCGTCGCCAAGCCATATTCCCTCTCGTGAAATACGTGAACACCATTTTCAGATTCTGCAAAAAGCAACGGCAAGCATTGAAGATCAGCCAATGGATGAGCGTGATTTAGCGACGATGACTTTAGCTATAGATGAAAAAGATTTTCCTGTCGTGAAACAGCGACTCAAAGAATTCCGAAGATCATTAGCATCTGATCTACAAAAAAGTGTAAACCGTGACCGAGTATTTTGTTTATCGACCCAGTTTTTTCCACTTTCAAAAAAGAAGGATCAGTTATGAGATCATTATTATGTCTAGTAAGCTTTTTCATGGTGTTGCCAACTTTCGCCTGGAGAGAGACGAACAATGGCGGTGGCATTACCGAACAGAATATTGTATTCATGACTCAAAATCTAGCTGAATTGACTTCGGTGTTGGTCAAGGACCCGCAATCAGCATTGTCGATCAAAGAACAACATGAATTAAAGCAAATTGTTCAGCTTATTGAAGAACAAATTGTGCTCCGGTTCGAAAATCAAGAACATGAAAGCAAATCTGCTTTCGAAATTATTGAAAACAAATTGTGGATTTTTACTAAATATCTTGGCTTATATGATCTGAACAAAGATGACGAATTAAGCTGGGCAGAGGTTGTTTGCTTGATATTGGATGCTTATTTTAGGGTGGGCTCGTCCCAGTTTAGTATTTCAGAATTTGAAGTTCTTAAAAGCAAAGTGGTGATCCACTTTAATCAAAGAGTTCATCAACAAATTACAATGATTAAAGCTGATAATTTTTTGCAAACGACATCAATTGCTGATCCTTCGGGGCAGCAAAAAAATTTCCTAATTCAAGTCGATTATTCAAATGTAATTTCATTAACACTGTTCGCTAGTTCGAACTTAAGCTGTAGTCAGAAGCTTGATATTAAACGATTAAGCAACTTTCGAGTGAAACATACCCAGGATGATAAGAATAAATTGATTTTTTTAGGCGCAATCGATGTTAAATTTGTTTGTGGTGGCTTATTCGAACAAAATAGCGTTCTTCTTAAATTTGCTTTAGAAGAAAAAGTGCTTCGTTTAATTGATTTTGCCATTCAATAACTAAATTGAAGTTGGACTGTCGATAGCTAGAATATTCATGGATTTTTATTCAAAAGTTTTTCTGACATGTAAAGATACTGATAATCATTTGATTTTTTAATAACATAATAATTCTTAGCCTCGTTAATGATGTATAGTTCAGATACACTAAGACCAAGAACTTGAAGTTTATTAATGTGGGAAGGAAGTTTAATTAATAAGGTGATGACCTGGTAATCTCCTTCAGTTTTAACGGATTCAGTTAAGATGTAGTGTTTTAAATCTTTAAGCTCACCACCTTGAGTTATATTTCCAAGCTCTCCATTCACGGCAACAAAAAACGAAGCCCAAAACGCCCGAACACTAACCTTTAACTTCGACTTTATTTTAATTTCTAGCGGCCATGTAGTGCCTTCTGTGTAGAAATAGGAATCCTGTAACGGATAGGTGCCAAGGTTTGGTAATGCTGGCAATGTTGGGGCTGTCATTGACATAAAGTTTATTGGAATACTTGAATGCAGATTTTCTTTAACTGAAAATTTCATTTCGTTCTTAAGAAAAGTACCAAATGCGATGTCCTGACTGTTTCGGCTGTTCGATAATTTAATCAGCGCCAGTGAATAAAGCCCAGATAACTGCAGCTTAGATAACTTGTAATTCAGTTGAAGTGTGAAAATGTCATTTTCTTTTCCGCTGATTTGACATTCTGGAATGTTGTCTGATAGCGGCCATCCGTTATCTTGTTTCGGAGCAAGCTCGTGGGTAATGCCAACCTGGCAGTCAGTTGGATTGATCGGAACTAAACTGCGAATTTTGACAGTAGCTGTGAAATCATCGCCGGCCGAGTATTCGGCTTGATTCATTTTAAAATCGATTAGTTGAAGGGTCTTCATTTTATCAATGTGTGATTGAATAGTGTCAGCTAAACTTGTAGTGATCGTACTTCGGTCAATGAGATTCTGTTGGTTAATTTGGAAAACCATTTTAAAGCCGCGTAAAATAATATCTGAACCTGCTTTGCGGTTTTCTTTATCTATCCAAACGCAGAAATTTTTAATTGGTGTCATTAACGTAATGCTGTTCGTGTCAACGGCTGTCCAGGACAATGCGCCATCAATCACTTGTGCTAGCGGAAATGCATCGATTCGATCACACGGTGGCGAAGCATCGAAGCTGTTAAAACTTAAATCGATGAATAAGATTCCATCAGTAACATAGCCAAAATTACCGAAGCTATTTGTTCCATCAATATCTTTCGGTAACGCAAATTGAAAGACTGCAGCCTGCAAATTTGGCGCTTTGTCTTCATCCAGATAAGAGATCCGCAGCTGTTGAGCCGAATGCTGCGCCAGGCGTGCACCAATTTGGTCTGGTAGTCTAAAGCTGTCATCTTTAAGACCTATATGATGCGCCAATTCGTGAAATTGTATCGCTATAATTTGTGCTATAGTTAAATCTTGAATTCGATCCGAGTTAAACGTGATTGGACTGCCTGGGGTGTTGCCAGTTACCGCGATACGATGAACTTCTCCGGCGCCGGATTTAAAAAGTTCAGGATTTTCTTTTTCACTAGCGAACTGAATTCGGGTACTTTGGCCGTCCTTGATGAGCTGATTTATTTTTTGAAGATCCGGAAGAAGCGAATCAGATTTTCCACAAACTTTTAAATCAGTCAGGCATGATTGTAAAAAGTGTGAGCGGTGAGTCCAGGTCCAAATAACTCTTTTAATGTGTATATTCGGGCCTAGAACTTCGGCGGCAGGCAATGCATAAACACCCGAACTAGCTAATATGAGGATCAAAAATATACTTTTCATAGATCTCGATAGTATCTAAGTCAGCAGATAAAATCGAGTGGGCGTCGTCTTAGTGAAAATTAATCTAAGGGTGTCCAATCCTTCGACACCTCAGGTGAATTTTAAGAAGTGATCTGAACACGTTGGGCGCAATCGCGCAGCTAAGCGGTGTTCCGGACCACAGCACTACCGCTCACGTCAGTAAAGCGATGCTAAATGGCCATGGCAGTCGCAGACTTGCAGGTTGCCGAATTTAAAACCCCTCAATCAGCTCAATCATCTTGTCAAATTGTGGATTGTAAACGCCTTCAGAACTTTTGAAGGCGTCAATTTTAGATTTATTAATCATAATATGTGAAATTTTTAAATTTTTATTGAATAAAATTTCTTTATGATTCCCTTTGTAATCTCTCATTAGTGAATGGTTAAAGCGCGGTTGAACTACATTGTCGTAATCAGAGTTAACCATAACCATCGGAACTTGTAATTGATGAAACATTTCACGTAAATTGCTGTAGTAGTCAGATGGTTCACTGTCAGATGTTGTGCGACTTCGGCTAGGTGAAAACTGTTCTAAAATTATATTGATTAGCATTTGCACTTGCAATCCTGCTGATGGTGACGAAACAATTTTTTCATTCAACATCAGTTTAAGTTGCTCATCTGTGAATAAAACCGCTTTGCATAGCCATTTACTTTCTTTTTCTTTTTTGCAGATTTTTGATAAATCAATGTTTGTCCAACCCATTGTTACGCTTGATAAAAAGACTCGATCTGAAAGAGCGATTGCCGGAGAAATAAGATGAAGTCGTTTGACTTGGTTTGGATATTTTAAAGAAAGGTAAATTCCTAAGGTTCCACCGGTTGAGTAACCAAGAATTTCAACATGATCGGAAAGTTGGTGCGCTTTTGCGAAGGCCCCTTCTGCTGCTCTAATCCATTCGTTTGCTTTGACGTGATTAAT
Organism: Bdellovibrionales bacterium; assembly: GCA_043754975.1. GTDB lineage: Bacteria > Bdellovibrionota > Bdellovibrionia > Bdellovibrionales > Bdellovibrionaceae > Pseudobdellovibrio. The sequence goes on from JAYUTU010000329.1 coordinate 4,116, forward strand.
GTCGTCGGGATTTTTGGATTGGTGACCAGGAAGGCGTAAGCTAATCACCGTATAACCTTTTTGAAAGAAATAGTCTGAAAAACCTTTCATAAAATCCGGTGATTCATGAAGGCCGTGCATAATTAAAATGGTTTTTTCGGTTTTATTCTCGTGTGAATAAAAATGAGTCGCATGTTTTGGGTCATTCACTTGGGCTATATCTTTCAGCGCAAAATCTGATGTTGATAGGTGTGCACTTAAAAAATTTTCTTCACTGCTGGGTGTTCTGACCGCGGGTTTAAAGGCGCAAGAGGCAAACAAAAGGGCCAATAAGAGGAATAAA
>JAYUTU010000330.1:0-2053 GCA_043754975.1 Bdellovibrionales bacterium
TTTCCAGCTAAAAATCCTACAAAGATGCGGCTATTTAAACTCAAACCACATCAATACAAATAGCTGGTTTTGGCAAACGCCCCAGAACTTGGCATCTAAAGCACCCTTCTAATAAACGGAGACTCTGATTCGACGCTCCCTTCACAAGTAAAGAATTGAAAGATTCAATGTAACTTGTCCGTCTTGGTTTTCCATCAATGATATCTGACGAAATCTCCTGAACGCCGTGATAGCTTGAGACCCTTGACAATTGGTGGAGTCGGCAGGACTCGAACCTGCAACCTACCGGTTCGAAGCCGGGAATTCTATCCATTGAACTACGACTCCACTGTCGTTAATTGAAAAACTAAACTAAACATCCCACCAAATCAACTTATTCGAGTGCTGATTCTGGTTTTGTGATGCAGGCGGCGGAAACTTTGTCGCAAGCTCGGTTTTTAGATATTGGATGGCGTCCAGAAACCCCTCTTCAAAAAGCCCTTTTTTGAAGTCATCTTGTATTATTTTAAGCAGCTGATTTTGCAACTCAGTTACTCCCGCTAAATTCATTGCAGGATCAGGAAACACAACGATTCGACGTTCCATAATAGATACAAACAATAGAATTGCCTGCCGGCTTTTTTGTAGTTCGCTCCGTTTCAAAAAGAAAATGCGTTGGGCCTTTTCCATGACCTGGCGCTCGCGCTCTTTCTTTGAAACGAAAAAGCGATCTACCAAGTCAGATTTATCCAGTAGATTCCCAAGCACAGTCGCTAGTATGGGAGCCACCAAAAAATAAATTGTTCGAGATTCCCACGAATCCTGTAAAAAGAAATCGATTAGACCAATAAAAAATATCAACAGCAGTAAGGAAATAATCCACGGTATGTGCTCAACGTAGGATGATTGTTTGGTAATGACTGGAATAAGTTCGCAATCGATATGTTTTTCAAAATCATCGATCGCTTTTTCAATTTTTAAACTATCTATATTTTTAATTCTCATCACCAACTCCCCGATGCGCCGCCGCCCGAGGAGCTACCGCCTCCACCAGACCAGCCACCACCAGATCCACCCGAACGACCGCCTCCGCCTCCGCGCGACAGTGCAAAGAAAAGCAAACTCAGCGCCATGGATGGATTTATTAAAAATAATAAGAGCCAAATTCCAAGAATAAAAAAGAAACCATATTTTTTTAATTTATTATCCTTATTCAGTGTGCTGCCAGAATCTTTAACCCGCTCTTGCAGCTGGGCCTTTTGCTCAGGCGATGCATTTAAATACGTCTGCAGTGCGGCCACGCCTTGGCTGACCCCAAAGTCAAACTCACCGCGTTTAAAAAACGGACTGACAATATCCGCTATGATTCGCTTAGCAATCACATCAGGTATGTCACCCTCAAGACCCTGGCCGACTTCAATACGCAATTTTTTTTCTGTAGGAGCGATAAGGAATAATAAACCGTTATCCTTTTTTTCATCGCCCAGTTTCCACTGATCAAAAATTTGAATCGCCACACTTTCGATAGCTTCGCCCTGAAGCGACGCCGTGACAAAAACCTGAATTTGCGGACCGTTTTTTTGCTTTATAGAAAAAAGAATTTGTTCAATCTCTGCAACTGCAGGCCGTGACAGCAGATTGACTTCGTCAATAACTGGCCCCGTTAACGCCGGAGCCTTAAAAGCCCAGGCTGATAAACCCAAGCTAAGAATAAATAAAAATAATAAATTTTTTGCTGTGAGTAACAATTTTTAAAATTCTATTAAAATTTAACTTCGGGTGCAGCTTCAATTTTCTCTTTTTCGGCTGCAGCAACATCCCACTGTGGCATTTTTTCGTGCTTGTACAGCACGGAATTGGTCCAGCTTGTTGGGGGTACAGTGACTAAATTATTAAAACCTTTTACAGAATCAATGTAGCGATTTCTGGCAACAGTCACTCGGTTTTCAGTTCCTTCAATTTGCGCCTGCAGATCCCGAAATCCGGCATCAGCTTTTAATTGCGGGTAGTTCTCACTCAGCACCATTAAACGTCCAAGTGCCTGCGATAGCTGACCTTGGGCCGCTTGAAACTG
>JAYUTU010000331.1:0-4425 GCA_043754975.1 Bdellovibrionales bacterium
CCAAAATCCCAAAAAGGTACCTGCTCACTTTTCGTAAGGCAGTGCGACACAATAGATTATTAACTTCCGCTAACCGGATGAAAGAATGTCTGATCACCCTAAAACACTAGCATACAGTTCTGAAAATAAAAAACCCAAGGTTGTGAAGCCTTGGGTTTTTAAATATATAATGCGTCGCCTTACTAAAAGTGAGCAGGTACCTTTTTGGCTTACTTTTGTTCTGCTAGGCGCTTGGCTGCGTATTTTTTTGCTAGGTCGTCTTGGATGTTGCGTGGAGCTTGTGCGTACTTTAGGAATTCCATTGAGAATTCGCCTTTTCCTTTTGTCGCTGAACGCAAATCTGTTGAGTATCCGAACATTTCTGTCAACGGAACCTCAGCTTCGATCGTTGCATTTCCTTCGATTGAAGTTGTTCCAGTAATCACGCCACGGCGTTGATTGATCTGACCTGTCGCTGGTCCCTGATATTCTTCAGGAACAGTTGTTTCCAACTTCATGATCGGCTCAAGCACTGTTGGCTTCGCTTTTTGATAAACTTCACGCATTGCTGCCATCGCTGCGATCTTAAACGCCATGTACGAAGAATCCACGTCATGGTACGAGCCATCCGTTAAATGAACTTCTACACCCACGATAGGGAAGCCAATCAAAGGTCCCTTAACACATTGCTCAGCAAAACCTTCTTCAACAGCTGGAATAAATTCCTTCGGAATTCGACCACCGACAACTTTATTAGCAAACAAAAATGTTTTGCCATCTTCTTGTGGTGCTAGTGGCTGAATTAATCCAGAAATTTTTGCGAACTGACCTGATCCACCAGTTTGCTTTTTATGAGTATAGTCATAATCAGCACCTTGTAAAATCGTTTCACGGTAAGCAACTTGTGGCTGACCCACAACAACTTCACATGCAAATTCACGCTTCATACGTTCAACGTAAATTTCTAAGTGAAGCTCGCCCATTCCAGAGATAATAGTCTCGTTAGATTCGTCATCACGATGAACACGGAAAGTTGGATCTTCTTTACGAAATTTTTGTAACGCTTTAGTAAAGTTGTTCGAGCCTTCTTTATTTTTCGGAGCAATCGCTAAAGAAATAACTGAATCTGCGATGTGCATTGATTGCATAGATGCTTCAATTTTATCATCACAGAAAGTATCTCCAGAGGCGCAATCCACGCCGAATAATGCGACGATATCACCAGCATAAGAAACATCGATATCTTCCATTTTCGCTGAGTGCATTCGCACTAAACGTGGAACCTTCAAAGATTTCTTACTCGTTTGGTTAATAACGAAATCGCCCTTGCGAACTGTGCCTTGGTAAACACGCATGTACGTTAATTGACCGAACTGAGTTTCCTGAAGTTTGAACGCCAACATAACCAAAGGTTTGTCGTTTTTTGTTTCTAGAGGAAATTTTTCTTCGCCTTTTGTCAGATCGAGTGCGTGCTCAATTTTTTCAGTTGGATTTGGTAAATACATATTAACCGCATCTAATAAATGCTGAACGTTTTTATTTTTGTAAGCTGACCCGCAAAATACTGGAACCAATTTCAATGAAATAACACCCTTACGCATAGCTGCGCGCATCTCTTCAACAGTTGGCATTTCTTCCATTAAGAATTTTTCAGCAATGCCGTCATCAACGTCAGCTAATTTTCCAATTAAAAGTTGTTGATATTCTTTAGCCTGCTCAGCAAGATCTGCTGGCATTGGAATTTCTTTGATGTTTTCGCCGTCTTCGCCTTCATTTTGATACGCTTTCATCGTGATCAAATCCACGATACCGACGTGTTTCTCTTCTAAACCAATCGGAATATTTGCCATGAACGCATTCAAACGTAATTTTTCAACTAAAGCGTCTTTAACACGAAATGGATTCGCGCCCTGACGATCTAATTTATTGATAAATGCTAAACGCGGAACGCTGTAACGCTTCATCTGACGATCCACGGTGATCGACTGAGATTGAACTCCAGAAACGCCGCAAAGAACTAGAATCGCACCATCAAGTACGCGTAATGAACGCTCCACTTCAACCGTGAAATCCACGTGCCCCGGTGTATCGATGAGATTTATTGTATGATCTTTCCACTGAACTTGAGTGGCAGCAGATTGGATAGTGATCCCTTTTTCGCGCTCTAGATCCATTGAATCCATTGTTGCGCCGACGCCGTCTTTACCTTTTACTTCATGAATTTCATGAATACGACCGCCGTAGAATAAAATACGCTCTGATAAAGTTGTTTTTCCCGAGTCAATATGAGCCGAGATACCAATGTTTCGTACTTTCGAGATTTCCCATGTTTTCGACATAACTATCCTTCTTTTTTAGTTCTTAAATTTTTAGAAATTTAATCAAGAGTACTTAGGTAACATTATTTCGTTTTCAGGGCAAAGACTGATTCCATAGTTCTAGCTATTCGCTTAGTTTCAGAAGGCGGTAGCCTAGTTTTAACAGCGGTAGCCTAGTTTTAACAGCGATAGCCTAGATCCAGACAGCGACAGACCAGTTTCAAAGGGCAAATGCTCGTAAAAAACTGATTTTAAACAGTTTCTCTGTAGTTTTTTTAAGCAAGCCCGCTCTAAAATTCATAATGGCGTTCCCAGGCAGACTTGTCTAAGCTGTAAAAGTGGCAGAAAACAGTAGCTTAGCTTCAGCAGATATAGATTTAGACCAGCATTTGAAGCAAAAATTCGGTTTTGACGCCTTTCGTTTTCCACAAAAAGAAATTATCGAACGAATTATGAACAAGGAGTCTCTCTTAGCTCTAATGCCGACGGGCGCTGGTAAATCTCTTACCTACCAGTTTTTTTCAACTCTTTGTGCAAAATCTCTAACCGGAAATTTTACCGAGATCGTGCTTGTGGTGTCACCGCTGATAGCTCTGATGCAAGACCAAACGCAAAAAGCCCAGGGCTTCGGAATTTCAGCGACCTTCATCAACTCATCGATCAGCGGTCAAGAAAAGCAAACACGTATGCAGCACGTTGGCCAAGGCAAGTATCAGCTGCTTTTTGTTACTCCAGAGCGATTTCGCAAAGACGAGTTTTGGACTTGTTTGAGCAAAATAAATATAAAACTTTTCGTTGTCGATGAAGCCCACTGCGTGTCGTTGTGGGGCCACGATTTTAGACCTGACTATTCAAAACTGCAAAGCTTTCGCATGCGCCTAGGAAGCCCACCCATGCTGGGATTAACAGCCACAGCGACTCCTGATGTGAGAAAAGACATCACCAGCCAGTTTCAGCTGCATGAAGAAAAAGAAATCATTTTTGGCGGCTTGTCTCGGCCTGAGCTTTCTTTAAATATCGTTGAAGCCTACAGTGACGTGGAAAAAAATGAAAAACTTTTAGAAATTATTAAAGCCAATCAAGAGCAAAGTGGGATCATCTATTTTTCATTGATTCAGACTTTAGAAAAAGCTGCCAATTTTTTACATACAAATAAAATTCCATTTTTAAAATACCACGGTGATTTACCAGCTGACTTCAAAAAGAAAAATCAGAACCAGTTTTTGACTGGAAAAATGAAATGGATCCTGGCCACTCCAGCGTTTGGTTTAGGAATCGACAAGTCAGACGTGCGCACAGTGATACACTACGAAATTCCATCGTCGATTGAGGCCTACTTCCAGGAGGTCGGTCGAGCTGGACGTGATGGCCAAAAAGCATCGGGATATTTTCTGTACTCAGAAGATGACTTAACTATTCAGATGGATTTTTTAAACTGGGCGTATCCCGATCGCCAGTTTATCGAAAAAGTTTACGATATTATAAAAACTCAACCCCAAAAAGTAGCTGCTGAGGGTTTTGATTTTTTGCGTGAGCAAATGGTGTTTAAAAATCGCCGCGATTTTCGAGTCAATGCGGCAGTCGCGATTTTGAATCGTTGGGGTTGTTTAGAGGAAACAGATTCGCCATTTGGATTTGTTCCTGTCGCAGAGCCCACCAGCCAGCATTTTTTAACAGAAGATCAAGCCCTACTGAAAAAGGAACATCAAAAAAAACTACTATCACTCCTGCGGTGGATTCAAAACACGAAAGACTGTCGACTCGTCGAAATTTATTCCTATTTCGGCTTTTTAAATCAAAAGCCTTGCGGACACTGTGATGTCTGCAATTAATTTTCCAGATCCTAGAGGTTCCACGAACGAAGGAGTCATCGCCATCGGCGGAAAGTTATCAGTCGACACCTTGGTGACAGCTTATGATCAGGGTATTTTTCCCTGGCCCCATGAAGGCTACCCGATGCTATGGTTTTGTCCGGATGAGCGCGGAGTGATTGATTTTCAAGATGTTAAGCCACCGAAAAGTTTTTTAAAATGGTACCGTAAAAACCGTGATCATTTCGCAGTGACTCATAATAAAAATTTTTCTGAAGTGATACGAAGCTGCAAAGATCAAAAGCGGCCAGGGCAGG
>JAYUTU010000332.1:0-2041 GCA_043754975.1 Bdellovibrionales bacterium
TCATTTGGCAAATCGGCGACAAGCTCTACTATATGTTCATGGTTGGGGGACTCATTGCTGTTTTAATTACGTTGAGTCAAATCCCTACACAGGGAATGAAGGCCTTAACCAACGCTTGTTTGGTAACTCTTATTTCAGTTTTTGGTTTTATGTCTGGAGTCTGGTTGAAAAAGCTTTCATATAAAATTTGGAAAAGTAAGTCTCCCGACTCTACACCCTGATCATCAACCAAATCTAAATGAGCTGCGGCCAATCTCGATTTTAAGTGGGCTTGGAGCTGGATGGGGACCTTGAACTATGGTCAGCGCGATTCCGAGTGCCGCTGGTACTCCGTTTTGGGCTTTAGGGTTTCTCGGACTGGCTGACCTATGACTAGATCAGGAGTACCAGTTTGTAGCCCTTGGCCTTTCCGGGCTCCGAAATCGGCCGTGAAGCCGCTCACCTCGAAGTGGTTTATATATACTACTTATAGGGATTTGCCCGATCACAAAGTTCTTGAGCATTCGATTCTTCATTTCTACAAACTCTATTCTGATAATCCCAACATCCACCTTCATCTAAACAGCCATCAATTGCTAAAAAATCTTTGAAAAATATCTGGTAGATGAGAAAACTTGCGAGTACTAAAGAAGAAATAATGAGAACCTTTTTCATCCTCAAAGGTTCTCACGCGTAAGAATTAGGATCAACAAACAAATCTCTAAGGAATGCCCAAGATTTTGAGGCTATTTCAACACTAGGACAGCTTCGCAAGAAATTTCTTTTTTTATACCAGGCGCAATATCTGATTCTTGCGAAGGGGATTCGCCGGAAAATTTATGGAGTTTTTACTGAAACTAGGGTGATTTAATATTTTTCAAAATCCAGTTTTTTACTTTTTCTAGACGTATGATATTACCTAAGCGACTGCATAATTCAGAAGCCCGATCGGCACTAGCTAACCAACTCACACCAATAAGAATGTTTTGGCCGGCTTTATTTGTGTAAAAAACTGGTCCACCAGAGTCCCCTTTGCATATTCCACCACCAAATTGCACTAGAGCGAAGGTGTCTGACTTAACTTCATATACCTGCAACAGTTTTTTATTAAGATCAATGGGCTCTCCACGTTCAATCCCATCTTTGTTTTTAACACCGAAGCCAGCAACTAAAAAAGCCTGATTTTTTGATATTTTCAAATTGTTCTGTTTTGTTGATAAATCGACCACCAAATATCCTTCAGGAATTTCTTGTGGTAGTTTAATAATTGCAATATCCCATTCATTCGTAACTTCTGGTTCGAGCCATTTAAAGTCTGGATGGATAAGAACATCTGCAATAACAGGTTTCATAACAAGCGTGGGTATATGCTCATTCAATGCCTTTGTAACATCTGAAGTAAAGGGAATCATCAGTGAGTTTTCATTTTGTGGAATACAATGAGCTGCTGTTAGCAAATATTTTTTTCCAATAACTATTGCAGTACAGATTGAATCAGCTGGTCCCATCAATGGTACTGTCACCTTAGCTAGAAAATGCTCAGCACTAACCTTATCACCATTAACAATGCAATAGCCCGTGCTGGAAATAAGCGCACTCACGACAGTGGCCAAAATAATTTGGTAGTAATATTTCATTATAAACTCTGGATACCGCTTCAATGTTTGTGGAATTGATTTCCCATGTTTTCAAACCGGAACGACGTTTCGATGAATAATATCGCAGATCGCGAAATTTATTTCGCCTGTTATTATTCTGACAGTGTAACTCTTTGTGCGCTTGAAACCCAATCTAAATGAGCTGCTGCTAATCTCGATTTTAAATGGGTTTGAAGCTGGGCTGGGCTTCGGTAGCGAAAAAATTCAAATCAAAGACCAACACATTCGTAGGATGGTCGACCTGATTGTAGACAAATGGCTTTGTCGAGTGAATTGACTCCAGCACATTCATACGAAGGGCGCCCTCCGCTTAAACAAATGGCACCAAGCTTCGACACTCCAACGCATTCATAGCTAGGGCGTGAATTCGTAAGACAAACGGCTTGTGCTATATTAACGCCAAC
>JAYUTU010000333.1:0-10120 GCA_043754975.1 Bdellovibrionales bacterium
CGGAATCTGTTTACTTGGCATTTTTAAAATTAATTAGTGAAAATACAGACGATGCCTCGCAAGATTATAAAAATCATCTGGTAAAAATTGCGATCGATTTTCTAGGTCAGCAGGGTTCAGAGCCTGTAACAGCAAAGGCGATTACCAATACGCCGCGGGCACAGATAGAATTAAACATTGCGCAAAACGCTATTAATATTATCCAAAACGAATTGTTGAAGGGAAAATACTTTGAAGCTTTCGGACAGCTAAAGAAAGCATTTTTGGGAAATGATATAACGCCCAGTATGAAAGTGTATCTGCTCTGGGCTAAAGTAGGACATGCGCTGTCTGCAGGATTAAAAGTTAATTTAACTAATTTTGAAAATGAGCTCGAAGATTTATCCAAGGAGGACAAAGCTACTGCTGAATTTGAATATGTTCACAGTATGCTGTGCAAATTAAAAGGAGACACTGCGGGGTGCAGTCGCCACTATGAGCTAGCAGTACGAAAAAAGCCGCTGTTTATGAATTACCCCGTTAATTTGAGTTTGTGGGATCAAATTAAAAAAGCATTGGTAAAAAAACGTTGAAGTTATTTTTACTTTTTCTATTTAGCGCATGTTTTTTTAGCCACAACATTTGGGCGCAGGCGACTGCCGGATCGCGGCAGGTACCATTTCGCTATTTGAATCAGTATTTCCAGTATCAAATTAAAAATCAGGATCAGATTAGTATTGCAGGAAAAATATTTGATTTCAAAAATTTTGAAATTGTCATAAACTCTGATTCCGCTGAAATTGACATTCAGAATCTACAGCCATGGATTTTGCAAACGACGACGTTTTATTTTAAGGATGAAAATTTCGTGATACTAAAAAAAGTTGCTGTCGGCAAGGATCGCACGACTTTTAGTTTTAAGGTTCCAGCGACTGCGAAGCATATCTGTTTAACATCGATCTCGCGATTTACGGAAATTGAGTTTTGTAAGGGACTTATTGCAACTGAGGCTAATCCTGCAGTGCCGCCGAAAGTTGTTGCTAATGGTGAGACTCTGGAAAATATGGGTCTGGTTGTGCTAAAAGAAAAAGATGTGGTATTAGATTTCTCTGCAATTCTATCGACAGACCATCGGGTTAATTTAAAAACAAAAAAGCGTAATGTACTTCCTGTGTCACTGCGAAAATCCTCTGACTCAGATATCATGACTGTTATTTTTCAGGATCAAAGTGTTACTGAAAAAAATGCTTGGGAAGAAAAAGTAAGCATCGAGCAATCATTTATATATGTGCGTCTGGACCCACTGTTGAATATCCGGCAAGATCTTTTCTACAATGATGTTAATTTAAAAATGAGTCCTCTGAATTATACGTCGACATCCCTGAGGTCAGAGCCTGTGGGTCGCTTGGAAGAGAATGGTTTAACAACTGAAGTGTTTGGTAAATTTTCTGGGTTAAAAGGGACGAGTCCAAATTTGAATGTTGCTTTAAATAGCGATTTGGGAAAAGGAATTCGCACAACCTACCGGTGGAGTCTGTCGCCGAAATTTCGCGGATTTGCACAGGCTCATATTTACCAGACGATCATTGCCACTGACTCTACGAACAGTATCAAAAATGGCAATCAAATGCCTTACGCAGCAGCCGGTGGCGCTGAATACCAATTAACAAATCAACTGAGTGTGTTGACTCAGGCACGCCTACAAAAAGATCTGTTTTTTAAAGCGACTGCTGCCAATAATATCGAAGTAACGACTGGGCAAAACACAGAAATTTCAGTGGCTCCAACATGGCAAATCTTTCGCACTTTTTCTTCGAAGCTGAGTAGTGATGTAACGCTTAGTTATTTATCGACATCAGATGCTGGCGGTTTTTCTGCAACAGGGATGAAGACACAATTAGGATTAAGTTATTTGCAGCGGTTCTCAGTAGGGCAATTCGCATTCAATGCAAGCTACGGGCAGCGCATCCAGAATTTTGAAAATTTTAAGTTTTCTGAACAGATCGCGTTTTATGGTTTGGGATATCATTACCAGTTTTAGAAAAAGTGTCTCAATTTGAGAACTTTAGGAAATCTGCAGAATACCGATAAAGTACTATATGAAAACAAAAGTCTTTGCGCTAGCAATGTCCATTTTACTGCAAGGGTGCTCCAATCCTTTTGGTCAGGGTTCGCTCATTGACTCGATCTCGGGTGGAATCGAATCCCTTTTTGGAAAAACAGAAAGTAACTTAGTTGCGGGGGGAGCTCAGCAGTTTCAGACTGGATCTGCTTACAAGGGTTCCGTATCGGTTGGTAACTACATCAATCAAGAACAGCAAGTCACTAATGGCGGATATCGGGTCATCACAACAATAAAATAAATCAATGCTTTTATTGCATTGATTTTAACGAATCCAGAATCCAATCACTGTAAACGAGTGCATTCATATAAACCCCGTAGCCGTGGCAGGCTTCTGCCAGACGAGCTTCGCCCACTTTATTTTTTGGATGAAATACATACGAAGAAATCCCCAGAGTGTAAAATTCTTTCTTCGATGTGTCGTAGATAAATCCAGGGCTCCCTGAGTCGCCGGAACAAATTCCCGTTTGATCAAACTGTTCGACATATATTTTAGGATCGGCGGCATTAAACTGAATGACTGATTTCATCACATAATGCAGAAGTGAATCAAGATTTTCACCCTCAGTTTCAGCACTACGTGTCTTCCCGTAGCCGATGGCAATAATTTGCATTTCAGACTGAGTTTGGTCAGCACTTGCAATTTTTGAAACACGACTTGGTTCTAAATCCTGACTTAATTTTACGAGTGCAATATCGTTTTGAACCTCAGGATTTGCTTTGTAATTCGCATGAATCAGAATTTTTTCAACTCGGACCCAATCAGATTCAATTAAATTGTCATCTTTAAAAGGGTTTAAACTTAAGACGGCATTAATTTGTGACGGAGCCATTCCAGCCACGCAATGGGCTGCAGTTAGTAGCACACGTTTTGAAATAGCTGAGGCCGAGCAAATCCGCTGGTGCTGAACAGAAACGCCAGTTTTTGTTTTTGTCCAGGTCACACCGACCGCAAGATAGATAACTTTTTTCGCAAAAAGGGTAGAGGCCATAACGGCTTTTCCACCTAGAATTTCGTCGTGCCGGGTTAGCTTTCCCTGTTGGTAATAAGTTCTGATTGGGCCACTGCAGCCAGACAGCATGAGCAAGCAGGCCAAGAAGACCAAGCTAAGAGTATTAATAATTTTTATAGGCTCTGTCTTATTGTTTGCCATGGCGCTTTTCCTTAAGAAACAAGCTAGTCCAATTCGAGATCATCTCGGGCTGAAAATTGCTGTTTCAGAGTGAGAAATTGCAAGCGCTTTGCCAGTCTTTAGTATCGAAAATAATGAAAAAATTGCACACTAATAGATGAGCTAACCAGTTGATTTTCGTGCGCAATTTAATTGTTAAATCCCGCAAGATCAATCGCTTTTTAGCCGATAAATAAATGATGAAACGTTGGACGTCTATTCGCATTATTTTATTTAGTTTTTTAATGGCAGCGTGCTCGCGCAATCCATTGGGCGAAGATTTGACTCAGACGATCGTGAATCTCGGATTTCGTATAACCTATTCCTGCGCGACATCATTAAATCAAGATTCTGCATTTACGTGTGCGTTTCAAGCTGACGATGTAGCAATTTCAGATTTAATTTATAGCATTGAGCCAGGTACAACATGTTCATGGGCCTCGATGAATCCAGCAACTGGAGTTGTGACTGGTACTCCAACTGATAATGAAGTTGGAAATTGTAATTTAGTTGTTGGTTCAAGAAACTCCGAGCGGCGTGGATTAAATTTAACTGTGCCCATCGTGGTGCAAAATATTGCTCCCGTATTTATTCCCATCACAAATCCACCAAACATTATTGAAGATGCTGCCAGCAGTGTGATCCGCACGGCAGCGCAGGTCACTGCCTCAGAAGAGGGTCTCGGAAATTATGGATTTGACACTGTCACAACTTCAATCCCTCGGTGTTCTGACAACGCCAGCAGCCTCATCATAAATTCATCTAACGGTGCAATCACTTTTGCTCCTGCAGCAAATTATTTTGGAACTTGTTTTATAAAAGCATTATTTGATGATGGTAATGCTCAGGCCAACAGTATTGCGACCTCTGAGTTTTCAATCACAGTGACTCCAGTTAATGATGCGCCGACAGTGGCAGCAATTGCTGATCAAACTATTTTTGAAAGTGCTACAGCAACAGTTTCAACAAATGTGATTGATGTCGATAATGCACTCACGTGCTCGAGTCCTGACCTAACTGCAACATCCTCGAATACGGCCTTGGTTACTGCTGCAGGTTTGGTGTTTAGTGGCACGGCTCCAAATTGTATTCTTACCGTGTCACCGCTGGCGTTACAAAATGGAAGCACACTGATTACTGTAGTTGCTAGCGATGGTTCGCTGAGTGCGATGCGCTCTTTTACTTTAACTGTGGTGCCTGTTCCAGATCCTCCAGTATTAGCACCAATCGCAAATCAAAATGGACTGGAAGACACAAATCAAAGTTTTACAATTAATATCACTGATCCAGACACAGTGCTGGCTTGTAATTCTTCGTTTTTAAGTGTGACAACTTCGAATGCGGCTTTGCTGCCACTAGCAAATATTGTTATTTCTGGGGCTCCTCCAAATTGTTTAGTGACGATGACGCCTATTGCAAACGCAAATGGAAACTCAAATATCGTTATTACTTTGACTGATGGATCGACGCCTGTCAGTCAATCCTTTGTAGCAACTTTTGCTGCCGTTAATGATGGACCAATAATTTCGGCAGTACCTAATCAAAACATTTCTGAAGATAATTTTGTTGTGGTTAATTTTACCATTTCTGATGTCGATAGTGCTTTGACGTGTGTGGGATCCGTCACTGGTGGCTCATCCAATACCGCACTGTTGCCGGTCGGTAATATTGTTGTTGCCGGAACTGCTCCAAATTGCACTGCGACCCTAACGCCAATTGCAAATCAGAATGGAAACTCGAATATAAATCTTATTGTTTCTGATGGATCACTGACTGCGAGTAGCCCGTTTGTATTGACGGTCGCAGCGATTAATGATGCTCCAGAAATTTCCGGCGTTGCAGATCAAACGATCTCTGAGGATACTGCAAGCGTTGTCAATTTCACAATCACGGACGTCGATACAGCATTAAGTTGCACCACAGCTATCGCGGCAACATCGTCGAACGGAAGCTTAGTTCCTGCATTTAATATTGTGTTCAGTGGAACTGCGCCAAATTGCAGCGCGACGCTGACCCCTTTGGCCAATCAAAGTGGAATTACAAATGTTGCCTTCACTGTCACTGATGGAGCATTAACAGGTAGCAATTCATTTGTGCTGACCGTGCTGGCAGTCAATGATGCTCCGGTCATTTCGGCAATTGCAAATCAAACAACAAATGAAGACACAGCTACTGGTGCCATTGGATTTACAATCACAGATGTGGATAGCTTTCTTATTTGCTCCAACGTTAATTTAAGCGTGACGTCTTCAAATGTAGCTTTGGTTCCAGTTTCAAATGTTGTGTTTGGCGGTACTGCACCAAACTGTTCCGTCACGGTGACACCGCTGATAGATCAATTTGGATCAACAAATCTTTCAGTAACTGTCATGGACAACGGATCGCCAAATTTACAGTCCGTGAGTGCGTTTGCACTGACAGTCAACCCCGTTAATGATGCACCTGTCATATCTGCAATTGGCCCGCAAACGTCCTCTGAGGGAGTTTCTAGAGCTGTGAATTTTACAATTACCGATGTGGATAGTGCGCTTACATGTGCTGCGTCGGTTGCAGCTACATCTTCGAATGCGACATTGTTGCCGGTAAGTAATATCACTTACAGCGGAACGGTTCCGAATTGTACTGCAACTTTAAATCCTGTAGCCAATCAAAATGGAGTTTCAAACTTGGTTTTTACTGTTAGCGACACTCTGCTGTCGGCTTCGAGCGCTTTTAGTTTTACTGTGTCTGCGCTTGATGATCCACCGGTGCTGTCATTGATCGCAGATCAAACCACGAATGAAGACTCTGCAGTTTTAGTTAATTTTACGATTACTGATATTGATAGCGTTCTCACGTGTGCAGCTTCTGTTTCAGCGACATCTTCGAATTCAGTCGTCGTGGATGCAGCTACTCAGATTGTATTTTCTGGAACTGCGCCAAATTGTACAGCAACTATAAATCCGGCGTTAGATCAATCTGGCATTTCAAACATTGTATTTACTTTGACCGACGGTAATTCAGCTGTCACAGAGCCTTTTACCTTAACAGTTGCGTCAGTCAACGATGCTCCCTTTATTTCAGCGATTGCGAATCAAACAACCAATGAAGACACTGCAACCGCAGCAATTTCATTTACAATTTCCGATGTAGATAACACAGTAACCTGCGCGACTTCAGTGTCTGCAACCTCATCGAATGGTTCCGTGTTGCCAGTTGGAAATATTGTTTTATCTGGGACAGCGCCGAATTGTTCTGTAACGATGACTCCAGCTTTAAATCAGTTTGGTAGTTCAAGCATTGTACTTACAGTAACGGATGGAATTTTAAATTCAACCAGTCCATTCAGTCTCACAGTAACTGCAGTGAATGATGCTCCGGTTATTTCGGCAATTGCAAATCAAACTACAAATGAAGATACGGCTACTGCAGCCATTTCGTTTACGGTTACTGACGTAGATAACATTTTAACCTGCGCGGCTTCAGTGTCTGCAACCTCATCGAATGGAACCGTGTTGCCAGTTGGAAATATTGTTTTATCTGGAACAGCTCCGAATTGCTCAGTGACGATGACTCCGGCGTTAAATCAATCTGGAAGTTCAAGTATTGCACTCACTGTAACTGATGGGCTGCTAACGGCTTCAAGTCCTTACGTACTAACAGTCACTGCAGTGAATGATGCTCCAGTTATTTCGGCAATTGCAAATCAAACTACAAATGAAGACACAGCAACTGCAGCAATCGCATTTACAATTTCTGATGTCGATAACACATTGACTTGCACAGCATCTGTTTCAGCAACCTCTTCAAATGGATCGCTGTTGCCAGCTGGTAATATTGTGATTTCTGGAACAGCTCCGAACTGTGCTGTGACAATGACTCCTGCTACAAATCAATTCGGTAGTTCGAACATTGTGCTCACAGCAACCGACGGAGCGTTAAGCTCGACAAGTCCTTACGCGCTCAGCGTGACTGCCGTTAATGATTCACCCGAGATTTCTGCAATTGCAAATCAGACAACGGGCGAAAATACGGCAACGTCAGCAATTGCTTTCACAATTACAGATGTTGATAGCACGCTTTCGTGTGGCACTTCAGTAACGGCAACGTCCTCGAATAATGTCTTGTTGCCGGTTGGAAATATTGTGTTTGCGGGAACTGCACCAAATTGTACAGTGACATTAACGCCAGCGGTAAACCAAAATGGTACCTCTAACGTCGTTATCACAGCGACAGATGGTTTGCTATCGAGTTTGAGTCCATTTGTATTTTCAGTCAATGCAGTGAATGATGCTCCAGTTATTTCAGCGATTGCAAATCAAACGACCAATGAAGATACTGCTACGGCTGCGATTTCGTTTACTATTTCCGATGTTGATAATACGCTGTCATGTGTAACTTCGGTAGCGGCCACGTCATCGAATACTGTCCTGATTCCAGTTGGAAATATTGTGTTTGCAGGAGCCGCTCCAAATTGTACTGTGACTGTGACGCCAGCTCTGAATCAATTTGGAGGTTCAAGTATTGTGCTCACAGTAACTGACGGGGCGCTAAATGCGACAAGCCCATTTAGCATGACTGTCAACGCAGTTAATGATGCACCAGTCATTTCAACTATCGCTAATCAGAGCACGAATGAGGACACGGCCACCTCTGCAATTGCATTTACCATTTCAGATGTTGATAACACTTTAACATGTGCGGCCTCAGTTTCTGCAACATCATCCAATACGAGTCTTGTACCGGTTGGAAATATCACAGTAGCTGGAACGGCACCAAATTGCTCAGTAACACTGAGCCCTGTGTCCAATCAAAATGGAAATTCTAATATAATTCTAACTGTAACTGACGGAGTGCTGACTTCGACAAGCGCCTACAGCCTGACAGTAAATCCAGTTAATGATGCTCCTGTGATCTCGGTGATTGCAAATCAAACAACGAGCGAAGATACTGCAACGTCTGCAGTGGCATTTTCTATAACTGATATTGACAGTCTACTCATTTGTACATCCGCGAACTTGAGTGCTACGTCATCAAACGTAGCGCTGCTACCAACTGCAAATATTGTTTTTGCTGGAACTGCGCCTAATTGCACAGTGACGATGACTCCAGCACTAAATCAAACTGGGTCTTCGAGTTTAGTACTTACAGTTTTAGATAATGGAACTCCAAATTTGCAAGCAACCTCTGCCTTCGTCTTAACAGTTACTCCGGTAAATGATGCTCCGGTGATTTCGACTATTGCTAATCAGACAACGAACGAGGACACGGCAACTGCTGCTGTAGCGTTTACAATTTCAGATGTTGATACGACATTGGCATGTGCAGCTTCAGTGTCTGCAACGTCATCAAATGCTGGACTTGTACCTGTCGGAAATATTGTGGTCGCAGGGACTGCTCCAAATTGTACTGTCACAGTAACGCCAGCCTTAAATCAAAATGGAAATTCCGATTTAATTCTTACAGTCACTGACGGGGCACTAACAGCTGCAAGCCCATTTAGTGTAACAGTGACTGCAGTCAATGATGCACCAGTCATTTCAGCAATTGCAAATCAAACGACAAATGAAGATGTAACTACGGGTGCCATTGCATTCACTGTTACGGACACCGATAACACACTTGCGTGTGCGGCTTCCATATCTGTATCGTCTTCCACTATTTCCGTGTTACCAGTCGCAAACATTTCGATTGCAGGCACTGCACCGAATTGTACAGTTACCATGGCGCCGGCATTAAATCAGTTTGGCAATTCAAATGTTGTCTTAACGGTCTCAGATGGTGCGGCCACGTCCACTAGTTCTTTCACGCTAACAGTTGCACCAATTAATGATGCTCCAGTTATTTCAGCAATTGCGAATCAAACCACAAATGAAGATACAACTACAGCAGCGATTGCATTTACAATTACTGACGTAGATAGCACGCTAACGTGTACGACCTCTGTTTCAGCAACATCATCTAGTACGGCTCTTATTCCAGTCGGAAATATTGCAGTGGCGGGGACAGCGCCAAATTGCACTGTGACAATGACTCCAGTATTAAATCAAAATGGAAATTCAAACATCGTCCTTTCAGTAACGGACGGAGCTTTAACAGCTACAAGTTCCTACACCCTGACAGTGACGCCGGTGAACGATGCTCCAGTCATTTCAGCGATTGCGAATCAAACTACTTTTGAGGGAGTCGATGAAATTATCAACTTCACAATTTCTGATGTAGATACTGCGCTTGCGTGTGGGGCTTCTTTATCTGCAACCTCTTCGAATGTGACAGTGATTCCCACAGGAAACATTGTCTTCTCGGGAACAGCGCCCAACTGCACCGTAACCGTAACACCAGCTGCTTTGCAAAATGGAAATTCGAATATTGTACTAACAGTTTCTGACGGAGCGCTTTCGGCGACGAGTCCTTTTGTACAGTCTGTTATTCCAGTAGATGATCCGCCCACTATTTCTGTGATTGCCGACCAGATTACAAATGAAGATAGCACTGTCATAATTAATTTTAACATCGGCGACCCAGATACGATCTTAAGTTGTACGGCTTCGATGTCTGCCACGTCGTCAAATACTGTTTTAGTTCCTGTAGCAAATATTGTCTTTGCAGGGACTGCACCTAATTGTACTGCCACTGTGACTTCGGCGCTGAATCAATTTGGTTCTACGAATTTGGTATTTTCTGTGACCGATGGCTTCACTGCAGTCAATGAACCACTGGCTTATAGCGTGACTGCAGTGAACGATGCACCAGTGATTTCAGCAATCGCCAATCAAGCGACGAATGAGGATACAGCGACTGCAGCGATTGCATTTACGATTTCAGATGTCGATAACACACTTGTGTGCGCGTCAGCGGTAACGGCGAC
>JAYUTU010000334.1:0-2039 GCA_043754975.1 Bdellovibrionales bacterium
AAAATGGGTGCAAAAAATGCGACCCACAGTTTAACCCATATAATATTCAGACTCATCTCAGGATTTTTTCTAGGACTTGTTTTATCCCTCATTGTACAGGAAATAACTCAGTCTGGTACAATGACTCTTATTTTTCTGACGACCGTATTAACGGCCAGCATTTACAAAGCTTTAGCCCAACTGAGTTTGCCACAAATACTTATTTTTGATTTAATTTGTGTCTTGATTGCAACAGTGCTTAATATGTACATTAAAATAGCTCCCTAATTGAAGTTTTAAAGGAATTTTTGTGATTGATATTAAACTACTCGAGAGAAAAAATGAAAATGGAACTTCTTATTACGATGACTATAAAAAAAGCCTTTTAAATCGTAATGCTTCGACAGAAAATTTAATAGCTACATTAGATCAAATCATGCATTTAAATATCAAACGTAAAGAAATCATGACCCAGGCTGAAACAGAAAAAGCCAAACAAAATAAATTAAGCGCTGAAATTGGCCAATTAAAACGTGAAGGCAAAGATGCTTCAACTTTGCTAACACAAGTTGATCTGTTGAAAACTCAAGTTAAAGATTTAGAAACTCAGGCAACGGTAGCTGACGAAGAAGTTCATCATTTGTTATTAACTATTCCTAATAAACCCCATGATTCGGTCCCGGTCGGAAAATCTGAACACGATAATAAAGTAGTTAAAACAGTTGGTGAAATTAAAAAATTTTCTTTTAAAGCTAAAGAACACATTGAATTAGGCGAAGCCCTAGACATTATTGATTTTGAACGTGCCGCTAAAACAACTGGTGCAAGATTTACTTTTTTAAAAGGTGCCGCTGCACAAATGGAGCGGGCTTTAATTCAGTTCATGATGGATTTACATTCTAATCATCACAATTACACAGAAATGATTCCGCCTTTTATTGTAAACAGTCGCAGTATGACAGGTACGGGGCAGTTTCCGAAATTTAAAGATGATGTTTTTCATCTTGAAAATACAGATTATTATTTAATTCCCACAGCAGAAGTTCCGGTAACAAATTATTACAACAACGAAACATTAAATGAATCTGATCTGCCAAAATCATTTTGTGCCTATTCACCTTGTTTTAGATCAGAAGCCGGCAGTCACGGAAAAGACACCAAAGGGCTAATACGCCAACATCAATTTAACAAAGTTGAATTGATGACATTTTGCCATCCCACTCAGTCTTATGAAACCCATGAACTATTAACGTCACATGCAGAAAAAATTCTGACTGAACTAAAATTGCCGTATCGTAAAAGTTTACTGTGCACAGCTGACATGGGATTTGGATCATCTAAAACTTATGATCTTGAAGTTTGGTTACCCGGTCAAAATGCTTACCGCGAAATTAGCTCGTGTTCGAACTTTGAAGATTTTCAAGCCCGCAGAGCCAACATCCGTTTTAAACCTAAAGACGGTGGCAAGCCGCAGTTCGTACACACACTAAACGGCAGCGGATTAGCTGTTGGACGCACACTGATTGCTGTATTTGAAAACTACCAACGTGAAGACGGCAGTATCGAAATCCCTGAAGTTTTACGCCCCTACATGGGCAATAAATCAGAGATTCGCTAACTATCGCTAACATTTTAATCAATTTTCTAAATTGCGATCTAGCCAAGTCCTAGTTTTGTAAAAAAATCAAAAAATCCGTTGATACCCATCGCTAATTCCAATAAAACAATCAACGGAAAGCTGGTAGAGCGGTTGAATACACCAGTCTTGAAAACTGGCAGCCCTTCGCGGGGCTCGAGGGTTCGAATCCCTCGCTTTCCGCCATCTCGGTGAGTGGTACCGCAAATCACCGAATTTCTTTTATCTAAATCCTTGCTAATCAAACTAAAAACTTAATATAAGACTCGTATCAGTCAAACCTATAACTGTTTTAGAGGTCTTTTATGAAATTCACAATGCTAACAACCATCATCCTTTTTTCAGCGATTGCTTTTTCGCAATCTGAACCAAAAACTAATCTCGAATCTGAGAAAAAGAAAATAGCAGAGCTTGAAAAACAATT
>JAYUTU010000335.1:0-2035 GCA_043754975.1 Bdellovibrionales bacterium
AAAACCACAGCGTGGGCAATTTAATATCATTCGTGTTTCCTGCTTTAAGAGTATGCGATTCTACCTTGACGCACAAATTTTCGAATTTTAAGATATGACCTAGGTCTAGCAAACCGAAGAAAGCCATCCATGAATCTGCCTAAACAAGCCAGTCACATGCCCGTTTTGCTGAATGAAGTGCTAAGCGCTTTTTCTAGTTTAAAAAATAGTGTTCGTGACTTGGTATATTTTGATGGCACGTACGGTAGGGGGGGGCATTTTCGTGCTCTAGAAAAAGAATATTCAATTAAAAAAGCTTTTTTAGCTGATCAAGATTTAGAAGCCATTGCGGCAGCAAAAACAGAGTGGAGTTCACGTGTTGCCACTCAGCAAATAGAAATTTTTCATCAAAGCTTTTTAGACTTTGCCCAGCAGAATAAGCAGCCCCTGTCGATGATACTTTTAGATTTAGGGGTTAGCTCGCCACAATTAGATCAGGGCAGCCGCGGATTTAGTTTTAATAAGGACGGTCCGTTAGACATGCGAATGAATCAAAACGCAGTTAAATCGGCGGCTCATCTAATTAATGAAATGGAATTTGATGAACTTATGCAACTGTTTAAGGCCTATGGTGAAATTGAAAACCCCTATCACGTAGTGAAAGCTATAGTAGCTGATCGCTCTGAAAATCCGTTCCTGACGACGTTGCAATTAGCCGGTTTGATCGAGCGAGTTGATGGCTGGACAAAAAAAGGATTTCATCCCGCCACACAGTATTTTATGGCCCTTCGTCTTGTTGTTAACCAAGAGCTACAAATACTTCAACAGGCAGTCCCCTTGCTAATCCAGCAACTTCACGACGGAGGTCTGTTTTCAATTATAACTTTTCATTCTTTAGAAGATCGCATCGTTAAAAACCTTTTTAAGGACGACGAGAACGGTTTTTTAGTGAATAAAAAAGTGATTGTGCCCACCGAAGAAGAATGTAAACTAAATGTCAGAGCACGCAGTGCAAAACTTCGGATTTTTCAAAAAGGTCAAAGACCAGAAAAACCTGACAAATTTGCCTTGCGACGAGCTTTGCGGGCTAAGGATTAGCCTGAAATGAATACTAAAATTGAGGTCAGGATGAACTCCAACGATATACGACAGCTGAAACCCTTTTTAAGTTTACTAGTAGTCATCGGCACTTTGCTGGGACTAGTTTTTATAAAAATGGAAGAGCGCAGATTGTCTTACGTCGTTTTAAAACTCACACGTGAATTCAAAAAAAGTAACGAAATTTCTAGGCAAAAAGAAATCGCGCTAGCTAAATTAACTCGGCCACAGTTGGTTGAAAACGTAGCGACGCACAAATTAACGCTTAGAAAAATAAAGCCAGGCCAAATTATAAATCTAACAACATCAACCACTTTTGCTCAAAATAAAATGACTTTAAAAAGCCAGGCCAATCCTTGAAGGCAAAAATTATAACGCTTTTTGCTTTCATCTGTTTTTTATGGGTGATTTTATTAAGTCGTGCAGCGTACTTGCAATTTTTGCCGCAAGATAAACTAAATGCTCTTCAAGAAAAACAATTTCAGACAGTCGTGACTTTACCGTCTCGTCGCGGGGCCATCGTAGACACCTACGGAAAAGAATTGGCGATGACGTCGCCGACGTACTCTGTCTACGCTGATCCTAAAATCATTGTTGGGAAAAAACAGGTCGCAAAAACATTAGCAAAAATTTTGGATGTCCCGATTTCATCGATCATGGTTAAAATAAAAAGTTCTAACAAACGCTTTATTTGGCTAGAGCGTTTGGTAACTGCATCTCAGGCCTCGGAAATTCGTGAATTAAAAATTCGAGGTTTGGGGCTGGTCGAAGAATGGAAGCGAATTTATCCCAATGATCATGTCCTTTCATCGACATTGGGTTTTGTCGGCAAAGAAGGACAAGCTCTCGAAGGGCTGGAACTACATTATGATTCGGTATTAAAAGGTGAGAAGAAAAAAGTATCTCTGCGTAAAGATGCCCGGGGTCGACCCCTGGTTCAAGATGGTTTGTTATTTAC
>JAYUTU010000336.1:0-2033 GCA_043754975.1 Bdellovibrionales bacterium
GTCAGCATTTTTAGCAGCGGCTCAAAATTCTGAAAGGCATCCGCAGGAAGCAAGCAAAGTGATTGTGCGAGCTTGATTTTATTTTTAGTTTTAATTCTGACGATTTTTCCACCACCGACTGCTGACGATTCTTCAATCGCATCCTCCCCAATTAAGTATGTGTCGTCAAATAGCAGCTCCATGCACATTACCGATGACTTTCCGAACACACGACTAGTTTGGCCAGCGCGAAAATTTGGAACTGGTAGCAATGCGCCGAAAATTTCTTTTCCGTTCCTAGATTTGAAGATCAACCCCGATTCTTCTAATCGACCGTCTATTTCTGAATAGTGCGGATTTTTCCCGTTGATGAGCGTTTCCCAGTCTGCGTAAGCATCGTCAAAATCCCACAGTGCGAGTATCGGCAGCGAGGTATTTAAACCAGTTTTACCAATATCGCTAAGTACTAATCGCAAGTGAGTACGGTCAAGTTTTCCACTAATTGAAAATGGAAAATCACCAACCCTGAGTTTCCCCCATGCCGCTCGCAACAGAAGTTCATCGCTCTCACCCTCAACTAGTAAAACGGGTTTTTTTTGTTCTTTACTAATTATTTCCTCGAAAGATTTTTTGAAAACTGTCGTGGACTCAAGTGCTAAAAAGGCCTCTTTGAATTCTGGGAAAGCTTCAGCTGAAATTCTGTTTCCACTGGGAGTTTCAACAATTTGAACGCTATCTATACCGTACTGCCTTTCTAAGCCAAGGAGTAGTAATGGGCTGTGAGTACTAATTATGAATTGTACTTTTGGCATAAGCCGCATTAGTTTCGGAAGCACTTGATGCTGATACTCAATATGCAAGCCCGTATCCGCCTCATCAATAAGCACTATGCCGCTGATATCCGCCAAGCCTTTCGGATTCGCTGCATCCGCGTAGCGCATGATCGTACAAAAAATACCCAGCAGACTCGATTGGCCGTGAGATAGATGGCTAATGTGTAAGGATTCAAATGTGGCTATATCCGTACGCGTGAAATGCAACCGCTTATTGCTTTGACGTGGCATGACAGCAAATCTTGCGGAGTAACCTAGTAATACAGATAGAAGATGGCTTGCGTTTTGGAACGCTGTAAGAGGTTTGGTAGCCCACAAGCTTTGGAATTCCGAAAATTCAAAACTTTGGCCTGTGTTAAGTTTTTCTTTAACTTGTTTCTCCGAATTGATTCTTTCAGCGTGGTCTTGTGCAAGGTCATCCAAAATCACGTCCATCAACCAAGTCGCGTTCTGAAAGGAAGTTTCTACGCAAACAATTGGTTTGCCTAGTTGATTGGAGAATTTGTTTAAACCATCATGTACCCTTTCGACGCCTGCTAATTGGGTACTCCAAAAAGGACGCTCGCTCCGGTTAGCAGGGAAATAACAAAAAGCAGAATTTTGAAAATTTAGCTTATCTGCTGCTTGTGCAGGTGTTGCGCCCTTCGTAGCGTCATTGAAACTGCTGTGTTTGCTATTTTCTTTAGATCCACCAGGCCAAGATAATTTGCCTCCAAGAATCGTATTCCATTCACTTTCTTCGAATGCTCCAGACTTGTCATGGTATTGCCAAGAAGTTCCGTCGCCTGTACTTGAGTTAAAAATGATGCAAGCAACATATTTTTGAGATCCTGATTTTTGCAAGCCACCACCACTCAATCTAAAGTATCTGCGTCCACCTGCAGTATCGGGCTCGCAAATATCGGAGAACCCAGCACCAGCTGCCAGTTCATGAAGAGCATCAACAACCGTTGTTAATGCGATTGTTTTTCCTGAACCGTTTGTACCAACAAACACGATGGGCCTTGGATTACCCTCTGCATCGAATTCAGCTTGAATTGCCAAATTTTCTATTGGCCCAACGTTGTGGAGGGTGAGATCTTTAAGGTACTTCATAGGAATTTCAACGTATCTAAGTCAAAGTAAAAAACCCGCAGAGCTCACACTCTGCGGGTTTCATTTTGTCAGCGATTTGCGCCTTTGCCTGCATCACTACAGGCTCGGCACAAATCAGACGTTGGA
>JAYUTU010000337.1:0-2032 GCA_043754975.1 Bdellovibrionales bacterium
GAAAACTATTTCTGAAAAAAATCGCGAAGGTTTGAAAATTGTTCCTGCAGGTAATGAAGAAGACTGTGAATCTATGAACGAAGTAGTGCGCGTTCAGAATCCATACGGCGGCAGAATCAAGAACCAAGATGATCGTGATAATGCAGCAGCGTATGCACGTGAAGAACGTGCCATTAACAAGGACAGAGCTGGACACAAAGATGGATCTCCGAAAAAACGCGGTGCTGCATCAGGAACTGACACAACCAGTGGTAGCCCAATTGCAGCAGTTAAAACAAAATCGTATAATAATCCAATCTCTAAATTAATGGCTAGACCAGCTGCTCAGGGTAAAGGCGTTCGTGAGTCAAGTGAATCTAAAGAGTATACACAAGGCCACAATTACCGTAAAAATTATAAATTGTTGCACCCTAATCGTGGGGCAGCTAATATCACACATAATCCATACGATGAAGGTTCTCCAGAGTTCAACGACTGGAACACGGGATTTAAAGCTTCGAAAGATGCTGTATAATTATGAAACTCACTGAACTTATCGCGGAAACGCATTTGAATGAAGATGATACAATGTCTCACGTGCTAACTGCCAGAGACATTATTCATTCAGACGACGGCGTAGCGTATCAAAAGTTTTTAACTAAACTGCGCGATAAGTATGGTGAAGATTACAGTTCAGAGGTACACAAGGAAGTACAAAAAGCAGAAAAACGAAATAACGCTTAGTAACATTTGAGTACCCCAGCATAAATAAAAGTAAGAAAGATGTTGACTTATATTAAACGATAGGTTAAGATGGTTTCTTTAGTAGTAAATACATTTAACGAATTTAATAACACAAGAGAGAATCAAAGCAAATGAACGCACAATCTTTACATAGCAGATCACCGCTTAGCCAGTCATGGCTAGGACAGGGCTCGTTACGTTCAGATCGTAGTTATGGTTTTGAACCGGCGACGGCCTTTTGTGTTTCACCTGATGGGATTAGTAAAGTTTAACTAAACTCAACAGCGAAAGAAAAACAAAAGGCTCCTGATGAAAATCACACCGAGATAATCAGCCGCCTGCTCGAGTTGCTCGTACGTATACATACGAAGCATTGACTGGTCTGCAGGGGTGTCGGCCATTGCAGAGGAAGCGATGAAGAATCCTATGAGCAAAAGTGCTAGCTGCATAATTACTTAACGCCTTTGTTGTATTCGTCTACTGCGTTTTCAAGTGTAGCTAATCGGTATTTCTGAGACTTCACCCAGGCAAGAACTTTGCGTGTAGCAACAACTGTCGAAGGATGAATATCGTGCATGAGTACGACTCCGCGACCAGACGCTTGCATACCTTTGATCGTTAGATCGTAAACGCGCTCAGGATCTTTTGAGTATTTCCAGTCAAGACTGTCGACTGTCCAGTATGCGTGAATCAAATTAATGTTCGCCATGCGTGAGCGAATCGCTGGTGATGCAGGAGCGTAGCAAGCTCCGTAAGGACAGCGGAAGAATCTAAACGATTTCTTCCCAGTAGCTGGCTGAATTCCAACTTTGTCTTGAGCAACGCTGACTGCTTGATTAATTTCTTTATCTAAACCTTGCGAACCAAGTGTCACTAAATTCTGGTGTGACCATGAGTGGCTGTTGATCGGAAAATTCAGTTTCTTGGCTTTTTCGACTGTAGCAGGGTATTTAGCGATATTCTTAGTCAACCAGAACATTGTTGCTGGTGCACCAGATGCCTTTAATAAATCGAGAAGCTCAACTGTCGATCCTGCGTTTGGGCCGTCATCGTAAGTGAAGCTAAAAAGACCAACCGGAAACGAGCGTCCTATGATATTTCCGTAAGTGCCAGTACCAGGAGCATACTTTTCTGAGCTTGGTGAGCGGTCAGACTGAGGGATATTCGTAAGCGGCTCTAAAACAATCTCATCTGATGAAGCAGCAGCTTTTGCGTTCTTTACAGTCTCTTTGCTATATTTGCGCCGTAAGCTTGAAACATCTTCTTTATCGAACGGAGCAAATGCGGCTTCTACATCTTGCCACTCAGC
>JAYUTU010000338.1:0-2028 GCA_043754975.1 Bdellovibrionales bacterium
TGATCGCGCTTCGGATTTTGTCCAGGTGAGCACCCTTTTTCGTAAGTTTCGCGGCCTGAAGAAATCTTCGTTGCCATTTTTAATTCGCCGTTAACATAAAGGCGTAACGTCTGCTTGGTGGCGCCTAAGTTTGATTTATTGATGACTATGACATTTGTGAATTCACGCAAATAGGGTTTCGATTGAAAATCGGTTTCGCTGAATTCAGCAATTGCTAATTCAACAGGGGCCGCAGGTGTGTCTAGGCTGTTTTCCCAAACCTGAGCAAAAGCATTTTGAATAGAAAATGCTAACAGGATAAACATAACAAGCACTAATTTTTGAACCATTTTTCCCCCATGGCGTAGCGTTTCAAGAAATCTCGAAAAGAATTCGTAGGGGTCAGCAGGTAGCATGAAAATTAAGCGGTGCCTAGGAAAAAACTTTAGTTCAAAGGGATATTCAGCTGCGCTTTTACAGAGTTAACTAGTTCTTGCTGATTGAAAGGTTTTGTAAAAACTGCCTTTGCACCCATTGCCAGGCACTGTTTAACGGATATGTCTGAATATCCCGTTACAAAGATAACTATTGGTTTCGAGGAGTTGTGGGTGCGCACCTTTTGCAGAAGTTGAGCACCGTCACCATTGGGCATGCGCATGTCTGAAACGACAAGATCGACTTTCCTATTTTTAATTATTTCAAAGGCACTGTTGCCATTATCAGCTGAAATCACAGTAAAACCCTGCATTTCAAAAGTGGAATGCATCAGCTCACGCAGATCGAAGTCGTCATCGACTACCAAAATTGTAAACTTTTTTAAATCAACCATAAAAACTCTTTCGTAAATAGAACTGCATTTTATATGCATAAAAATTGCAAAGCAATCAGGTTAAAAGAGCTGACTACGAGCATTTTAGCAGAAGTAGACCGCCGCGTTTAAATACTACTGATTATAACTTGAAACCGAGGGCTAAAAACCTTATTGCTGTTGTATGGATAATGAACAACATCCCCGCTTGATTCAAGGTGGAATGGGTATCGCAGTTTCAAATTGGATTTTAGCCAAAAGTGTTTCTCTATTGGGTCACTTAGGCGTTGTGTCTGGAACCGCAATCAATTCAGTACTAATTCGCCGTCTTCAAGATGGTGATTTAGACGGCAGCACGCGCCGGGCTTTAACCCATTTTCCTGTGCCGACAATTGTCGAAAAAATTTTAGAACTTTATTATATTGAGGGCGGAAAACCGAGCGACCAACCGTACAAGCGGGCGCCGATGTACAATCTAAAATCTTCAAAAGCACTTATGCAACAAACAATGGTCGCTAGTTTTGTAGAAGTTTTTTTAGCCAAAGAGGGTCACGCTGGAAAAATTGGAATTAATCTTTTAGAGAAAATAGTTTTACCTAACTTGGCCTGTTTGTACGGCGCCATGTTAGCTGATGTGGATTACGTGATTATGGGCGCAGGCATCCCGCGTGAAATTCCTGGTGCAATAGATTTACTTTGTAAGAATCAAGAAGCATCACTGAAAGTTGTCGTTGCTGGTGCCGGTCCCGATGAGACATTTAAAACATTTTTTAACCCTGCAGAAATCCTTGGTGAAGAGTTTTTATTTCCATTAAAGCGACCGTTCTTTTTTCCGATAGTTTCTTCAAGTACTTTGGCTGCCAATTTAAAAAAGAAATCAACTGGTGCTGTCGATGGTTTTATTGTTGAAGGTCCGTTGGCAGGCGGCCACAATGCGCCGCCGCGTGGCCCAATGCAATTAAATGCGCTGGGCGAACCTGTCTATGGAGCCCGTGACGAAGTTGATTTAGCCGAGATGAAAGCATTGGGTTTACCTTTTTGGATGGCAGGGTATTATGCAACTCCAGAAAAAATTAAAGACGTTCAGGCCCAAGGGGCTCACGGCATTCAGGTCGGGACGTTATTTGCTTTTTGTGACGAGTCCGGCTTTGATCCAAATTTGAAAAAGGAAGTTATAACTAAATTATTAAACGGTGAAAGCCCAAAAGACGGCTGGGTATTTACTGACCCCGTGTCATCGC
>JAYUTU010000339.1:0-2027 GCA_043754975.1 Bdellovibrionales bacterium
AAGCTTGTGACATTAAGCGGGCTTGTAAACCCATGTGTGAATCACCCATGTCGCCTTCGATTTCTGCGCGCGGAACTAATGCTGCTACTGAATCGATAATCAATACGTCGATAGCGCCTGAACGAACAAGTGTTTCAGTAATTTCTAAAGCTTGTTCGCCAGTGTCTGGTTGAGAGATTAAAAGATCTTCAACGTTAACACCCAATTTACGAGCGTAGTTTACATCTAAAGCATGTTCCGCATCGACGAACGCAACAACGCCACCTTTTTTCTGAGCTTGAGCAATAGCTGATAAGGCCAAAGTTGTTTTACCAGAAGATTCTGGGCCAAATATTTCAATGATACGACCTTTAGGGTAGCCACCAATGCCTAATGCGATATCCAAAGACAACGAACCCGTTGGTACGATTTCGATATCTTTACCAAGACTGTCACCCGTTCCAAGGCGCATGATTGAACCTTTACCGAATTGTTTTTCAATCGTAGATACAGCTAATTCTAAAGCTTTTAATTTTTCTGCTTGAGCTTTAGGATCGTGATTCATTGTTGTGTTTTGTGTAGCCATTTAGTTTCTCCTTATTTTTGCAATGCTTGCATTGCTTAGTATTGCGTTTAATTTTCTAACTTTTAATCTATTAATGTAAACTATCCGACAAATGTTTCAGCGCTGCCAATGCAGCAGAGTACTGAATCTGTTGTCTGTTAACGTTCGTGAATTCGTGTTGAAATACTTGAGTTGCAATGCCTGAACCACTACAAGATATAAACACAGTGCCCACTGGCTTTTCCGCTGATCCGCCTTTCGGACCGGCTATTCCAGTGATTGATACTGTTCTATACCCTGGGTGAACTTTTTCAGTTTTCATTTTTTGAAGAAGATTTTCAGACATTTCTTTCGCACAAGCAGCACTAACAGCCCCTTGTGTTTTTAAAATATCAGAACTTACATTCAAAAATTCAACTTTAGCTTCGTTTGAATAACTCACAACTGAGCCCCAGAAAACATCTGAAACACCTGGTTGTGCCGTCATCAAACTAGACAAAAGTCCGCCCGTGCAGCTTTCAGCAAACCCCACCATGAAGTTCTTGTCACGAAGAACGTCGATGGTATTTAGCAGCTGTTGTTGAATCAGTGATTCAATTTCAGTCTGCGTAAGCTTTGGATCTGTTTGTTGCTTAGGAGCTGTAACTTTCATATAATTTACATATAAAGTTACATAGAATTTTCATATCATCAATATTTTTTTCTAGAAGGTCTGGATTTGCGCCCCAAGCCATGAAGTTTGATTATAAACGATTTGAAGTATTAAATTGCATACGATTCCAGCAGCAACATCATCAAGCATCACGCCGACCCCGCCTTTTATTTTTTGATCCAGTATTTTTATCGGTCCAGGTTTTACAATATCAAAAAATCGAAAAAGTATAAAACCGATGACAACACTTTGCCATGTGATCGGTAGCCACATCATTGTAATTAAAAAACCTGCGACTTCATCAATCACGATTTCTTTCGAATCATGTTTGTGGGTGTAGGTTTCATAATACTGAGACGCAAAAATTCCAGCGATCACTAAAGCGAAAACAAAGAACATGTAATAGATAATATGAAATTTCGAAACCATAAACCAAAGCGGAATCGTCGCTAAGGTTCCAAATGTTCCCGGAGCCTTCGGTGAATACCCAACTCCAAAAAAAGTTACAAATAATGTATTTAGTTTTTGTTTTGTCATCACGGTCTAATAATCCTTAATGACTACTCGCTAAGTCTACAGTTTTATTAAAAACTAATTTTCCTGGTTTAGAATCTTTATGGTCTAAACAAAAATAGCCAACACGTTCAAATTGATAACGGTTTTCAATTTTTGCATCGGCTAAACTTTTTTCAAGCTTTGCATTTTTGATCACAACTAAAGAATTGGTATTTAAATGAGATTTAAAATCTTTACCTTCAGCTGTGTCATCTGGATTTTCAACAGAAAATAATCGTCCGTATAATCTAACTTCAGCATCGATGCAATCTGCTG
>JAYUTU010000340.1:0-10059 GCA_043754975.1 Bdellovibrionales bacterium
CGCTGCAAATCATTTTTCTCTAAACTTGCGACTAGTTCTGGAATTCTATCATTCGTTTCACCTTTGTAAATTTCAACAAGTTGCTCGAACAGAGCGCCACTCGCATCGAAACCACGAATTTCGACAATCCTTTCAGGGTTTATGACCACGAATTCTTGCAGATATATATTCAAATTAAATTCCTTTCCTTATTTGTTAACTGCACTAAGCGGCCCGTGCGGAGATTTTATTCCGGACGGAGATCCTTTTTGTGGTCTCATCAAATGAATCCACAATCGATGAAAATGGTAAACTCTTATGCCAGTGATTATAGAAGAAAAAATGTGAAACTGGCGGTAGCTTAATTTGCTCAAGTGGCAATCCCGTACATATCACGACTGCTGTTTGTCGTGTTGGTTGGTACTGAACGTCACTCTGCCCGCGGATTTTATCAGCTAACATTAAAAACTGTCCCGCGTTCATGTAAGGTAAATTCCAGTCAAGCACAACCAGATCATATCTGTTTTCGCAAATTGCTTTGAGCGCATCTGTCGGGGATGAGTACTGATCAACCTTACACCCTAACGAGGTTAGGGTTGATTGTAATACCAAGGTCGCTGCTGGGTCATCCTCGACAACAAGAATTGAAAGCCCCTTCTTAAGACTCCGTGGCAACGAATGGCTCAGTTCAGTGTAAAAGTCGTACTCGATAACAGAGTCAAAATGAAACGGTTCATTTTTTAATTGCTGCCGGTATTGCGATATGCTGGGCCGTATCTCATTTAATGCTTTTTCAAGCGCAGATTCCAAGGTGAATTCCGTTTTAGTAACAGCAACGTGAGCGCGGAGGTAGTGCATCGAAAAATCCAGCGTCCAAAGATCCTCTGGAGACTTCGAAATTTCCAGAGTGGCCTCGGGGCATTCATTTTCAATCATGACTTCAGTCTCAATTTGATCCGCTATTTTTTTTCGATCTAGCTCGCTCAAACTGAAATTGTTTGCTGTTACTTTTAGATTCAAATTCTTTTTCATCGGATGTCCTCCCTAACGCTAAGTGGTTTCTGTTTTTTCAATTTTCTCACTAAATAAAGTAAAAAGATTGTACTTTTCTAAAAAACATTCTCTAAACAAAATTACTGGGTTTTAAGCCTAAAATTGTCTAATTTTGACGGACCAAAAGATTGACAAAAAAGTGTACATTCAATGACGTCATTTATAGAAAACTTACGCTTAACCATCGAAGAACACTGATGCTGAATGTGCAGCTTTTAAGTCACCTAATAAGCGCTATTTACTGTTTAAAATTAGTCGCTAGAAAATGGCGGGGGTAAATGGGACTGACTTTCCCGCATCACTGAAATGAACTGTTGAAGCTTTCGTCGCAGCCGTTGTGTAGAATTTTTCTTCCTATTCCAAATCCGACGAATGACAGAAAAACGACCGGCACAAAGTGCGTTAGCAAGACATGGAAGGCCTCGTCATTCGGACAAATAAAATGGGTCCCCAGTGCGCCTACAGCTGCAACTGATAGAGCACCCAAAATACTAGACAGACCAATTTTCAGCGGGAAGCCTTTACGAAGCATATAGAATAGAAATACGCCCGGTAACATTCCTAAAAGAGTAATATCCACAAAACATGACATATCAAGTTGCGTGTTTGTTGTCTTAGCCGTTACTGCAGAGACAATAAGCGTAAATCCCCAAACCATAAGTGTCGCGCAGGGAATGAGATAGACCGACTTTCTGATTTCACCAGGTGTATTTATTGAAAGTGCTGAGATAGCGGAACCAATCGCTAGAGCAACCAATAAAAGAAACTGAAAGAAAAAGTACTGATTGTAGAATGCCACTTCAATATCGCTACGAATGCCGACAACTGTAATTCCTGCAACAAGCGTAACAAAAGTAAATAACACCCAATTCGCTGAACGCTTCAAAAGTGAAGGCAGTCTCTTAACGGGGGATACATCCTCAGTAAGTTTGGAAATAAAATCTTCTGTCTTCATAATCTTGTTACTCCCATCTTCTTTCGAAGAGTTTCGTACCCTCGATGCGCCGTCGTTTTGACGTTGCTTTCAGACATACCTAACTGATTCGCAACATGTTTCACAGAATGACCCTCTAGCTTAAGCAATCTAATGACAGATCGCTGAGTTTCTGGAAGTTTTAGAAGCTCTGCATTCAAGTCAACTTCAGATCCAGAGTCCGCCAAATACGGCTGCTCGGGAATTTCGGGGTAAGACTCGTCCCCTATTTGCTCTTCAAATTTTTCCACCCGCCGATGCTTTCTATAAAAATCAATCATACGATGATTACAAATCGCATAAATCCAAGGTCCCACTGGACGCTCAGGCAAATAGGTGTGTCGCGCCTTATGAATAATCATCAAAGTATCTTGAACAATATCATCAAGACGATCAGCCTCTTTGACTCGGCTTCCTAAATAGTTTTTTAAAATCCCTGCAACTTCTTTTAAAAAATTCGAGTACGCCATTTTGTCGCCATTTTGCGCCAGAACAAATAGTCGTGATAATTCTTGATCTTTTTCGGCCTTCAAGTGTCAGCAATCCTTTTTGATACACTTACGACTCTAGCTCTATAGTCTAGTGCGTCGCTCGGTTGAATTTGGTTACAACTATTATTGATGTAACTATTTTTCGGACCGCACTGGATGTAAGTGATTATAGTGTTTCCTAAGACTAAGCCATTATGAGGCAATTTCAAGCTATTCTGCCAGCCAGATAAAAAATTTTAAAAGTTTGTAACCAATTTGTAAAAGCTTACGCATTGATAGTTGTAAAGAAACTGTTGGAACAAAAAACGACTCAATACGCGAAACAAATAATTCCTGGTAAATTCGCCAGGAATTTAAACTACAAGGGGACTCTATGAAAACAAGAAGTTTAATGATGGCCGCAGTTGCCTGCACTGTTTTAGGCGCAACTATGCAAGCCGAAGCAGCTGCACCGAAATGGACGAAAAAGGGTGACACCGTCGAGAAGTGCCAAGGAATCGCTAAAAAAGGTGCAAATGACTGTGGCGCCAACGGGCACGACTGCGCCGGCAACGCTGATAAAGACAACGACGCTAAAGAGTGGGTCTTTGTTCCAGAGGGTGTTTGTGAGAAAATCGCTGGCGGATCTATCTTTTTAAAGAAGAAATTCTAATAGGTGCCCCATGGCTTCAAGTCAACAAGGCGTAGGGTTAAACCTACGCCTTGAGTATATCGATCAGTACATTCAACAAAAGCCAAAACTTCCATTCTTAGAAGTTATTGCAGACAACTGGTTATCGCCAGGGCCCCACCATCGAAAACTAGAGTTACTCCGTAGCGAATACCAAATTAGCTTTCACTGCGTGGGTATGAACCTTGGCGGGCGAGATGCACTGAACATAAATTATTTAGCCTCAATCAAAAAATTGATAGAAAAATATCAGCCGTTTCAGGTTTCCGACCATATTTGCTTTCAAAAAGATGATGATATCTGCTTTCACGATTTGCTACCAATCCCCTTTCATGAAAAATCCTTACTCAACATGATCGAACGTGTCGTCGCAGTCCAAGAGACACTGGGCCAAACAATTTTGCTAGAAAATCTTTCGTACTACACAGAATTTAAATCCTCAACACTTAGCGAAGTCGAATTTATCAATGCGTTAAGTGAAAAATCGGGCTCTAAAATACTTTTAGATTTAAATAATATTCTTGTTAATTTCAAAAACTTAAACACCAACGTGGAAACATTTTTAAATAATTTAGCTTGGAAAAATGTAAAAGAAATTCATCTAGCCGGGGCCGAAGCGCAAAATGATCTCATTATAGATAGTCATTGCTCGGCACCAAATGCTGAGCTCTTATCTTTAGCTAAAACATGGGTCGAAAAAATGGCTCCCCTTCCAATCGTTTACGAAAGAGATAAAAATCTGCCAGAATTTAATATATTGCTTGGCGAACACAAAACCCTTTCAGAAAGTATATTTTGTGAAAAAACCAATTGAGCACGAGCAAAATCGTTTTTCTAAAGCAATTTCGCAACTTGAGGAAGAAGAAGGTTTTAAAAATATTCTGACCACCGCTACGGCGAAAAACTTTTGGGCCTACAGAAATAACTACCTAATTGGACACTTGGACCGCCTTATCCTTATATACGAATCCGTTTTTAAAATTTTAGGTAAAAACAATTTCAATTTTTTTTCCCGTGAATATCTTTTATCCAATCCACCAGCTTCAGAAAATATGGACGAATTTGGCGATAGCTTTGCGGATTTCCTCCAGCAAAGAAAAGAGATTGAAAATATTCCGTATTTACATTATCTAGCCAAGCTCGATTGGTACTGGTACGACCAACCGGCAAATCGACCGATTAATCTACCACACGGCACGCTGGCCGCTTGGCAGGCAATAAAAATTGACGAAAGCACAGAGAACTTAATTATCAATGAAGATGAAACTGAATCGATACGAATAGGCCTTTTCGAATCTGAAATAGTCTTAATCAAAAACCCAACGACGAAGGAAGTCATATGAATCATGCTATTTTATTTTTTGCGGTAACACTTGTTTCAACTCTAAGCTGGGCCAAAGCGGAAGCTTGGGTTCTTGATGCGCAACACTCTAAAGTTGGCTTTAGCATATCACATTTAATCATAAGCTCAGTTGAAGGCTCTTTTCGGTCCGTGGAAGGAACTATCAATTATGATCCCAAAAATCCGGTAAAAGACATTAAGAATTTTAGCGTCGATGTCACCATTGATGCCAAATCGATTGATACAGGAAACCAAAAAAGAGATGACCACTTAAGAAGTAAAGATTTCTTCGATGTGGAAAAATTCCCAACCGTTACATTCAAGAGCGAAAAAATAGAGACCGAAAATGGGAAGGATTACAAAGTCCATGGACTACTGACACTGGCAGGAAAATCAAAAAAGGTAATTCTTAAAACCAAATTTGCAGGTGAAGCCGATGCCTATGACGTTAAACGAGTTGCATTTAAGGCTTCAACCAAAATTAAGCGAGAAGACTTCGGTTTAACATGGAACGATATTGTCGAATCCGGACCCGTCGTTGGCAGCGAAGTTGAAATCACAATCACCGCCCAGGGAAAAAGAAAAGCTGATCTGTAGGCTGAGACCCAATTCCGTACGAACATTAAGTTGAGTCTCGCGAAAGAAAATAGACTTTCTTCACTGTATGCTATTCCCTTACTCTGGCAAACCAAATCAACTGGATACCAACGAAGTTGAATACTTCAAGTCAGTAAATAAAAAACCCGAAGTTTGTGCCTCGGGTTTTTTATTTCCTTTTTTAGTCTTAAATTATTTTTGATCAATGCAAACTAAATTAACACCAGCGGCAATTGTTTCGCCTTCTTGGATGTTATTTTTTGCTAACAATGCTTTTACATTCTTATCATCCAAAAGATTAAAAATAGTTTGGATATCTGTCATATGCTGAACATTAATTCGGTCTGCAGCTGTCGCTGTTTTATTGTGATCCTGAATAATTTTTCTTACTTTATTTGTTAGTGCCATTACTGCCGCATTCTGCGTGTTTGCCATAACTAAATAACCTTGAGCCTTTTGATTGGGTTTAAGCTGAAGCTCAGTCAGTAGCATTTCTGATAAATCGCTATTCGTGATCATTTGATCTTTTTTCAGAAAAGTGCTGAAAAGTAATCCCTCTGGTTTGTACGTTGGCCCATCACTCTTAATAAATATAAGCTTATAAAGTCCTTTAAGATAGCTGTCTTCTGTTAGTTCGATTTCAACATCAGCTACAAATCCACTGCCTTCGCCGTCTTTATCTAAAATAATTGAAACAGCTGAAGCTTTGTAAGCTTTCGCTAGCTCAGTTGCACCGCTTGATGTCGTGTATTTTGCTTCGATGGCTTCACACTGAATTGTTTTTGCGTGGGAAATCGTCGCTGCAAACATGATCATGGCTATTGTGGTAACAAGTGTCTTTTTCAAGGGGCCTCCTGGTAAGGGTTGTTAGTTTTGACGTTGTGTCATCTGGACAGGGTGCTAAACGTGCGCCAGGATCGCTTTCGGTTAGATTGGCACTGAATCAACAAACGTGTCTAGATTATTGACGGAGTAACAATTCGCTGGAATCCGAATCGTTTTTTTTCAGGTGCTTTTTTTCAGGGGTCGATTTTTTGTGAAAATGAAGTTTATTATTTTGAATTTAGTTAAAAGAAAAGTGGCCTGCTTTTCACCAGGCCGCTTGTGTGCATTTGAAACGGTTAGAACTACAGCTGGCAGTTAACTTGAACACCATCTTTTGAAATGGCTTTCGAAGTTGCAAGACCAATGAAGATTCCATTTGCCTTGTACGGATCTTCTGAAAGTCCACGAACGATTAAGCTTTGGATTGACTTCCATTGGCTTGTTCCACTCGCTTGTCCTGAAACGCTTAATTTAATATCAGCGTACTTTTCACGATTTTCATAAGTTTCGCTTGGCAAGATAACCAATGTAAGTGAAATTTTACTCCCGTTTGGTAAAGTGAAAGTTGGACGCGTACCTTGATCTGTTTTCGAGTCAAAGGCAATTGTCTCACTTGTCCATTCGCCCGCTGAAATCTGGCAAAAACCAGATACTTCCTTGAGTGCAGCTGACGCATTAATTGCACCACATAATATCGCAAACATTAAAATCTTTTTCATAGTATTTCCTTTTCTGTTTTTGGTTAAAGTACCACAATGTCACTTTGCAATAAAAATACTTGTCTCATTCTTATAGGATCGGCTTGAAACATAAAATGATGTTTAACTTTTTTACAGTGGCCGGTATTTGTTGGTTTCAGAGGTCGATTAGTCACCCTTTTCAAGTCACCCTTTTCAGTCACCCTTTTTGCTTTCTAATCAAATAAAACACACTTTAAATCTGGAATGCTTCTCGCTAGATAAACCTTCGAAAGATCGTTCTAGTTTGAATAAAGGGCAATTAAGCCCACAGACATTGGAACCGTATCCTTGAAGCGAGGCCTCATGAAAAACACAGCGTTAACTCTATTGTCTATCCTAGCCCTTTCATCTTCAACTCTTGCAAATGAGCTTCCGGTCTTTAACAGCAGCAAAATTCAAATTGGCTGCTCTCAACAGTCTGGCGCGACTGGAGATTACGTTGAAATTGAGTTAAAAAAAATCTCAGGAACAAACGACTATAAAGGCACCCACATTATCAAGGGTTCTAGATACGTTCGAATCGGCGATAGCCTTGATTTCGTCAGCACAACTCAGATTTCTAGAGCATTTGGACTCGAGTACTCGAGTTATTCAGGATTATCAATCTCGTTAACCGAAGGAAACAGTGTACTAAGGGCTGAAACTAAAATTATCGGCAAAACCAGCAAAGTTGGAACTGACATTGGGCCCATCCGGCTTAGTGTAAAGTCAAAAAGCAATGCAAAATCGACCCTTATCATTGAAGATGAGATGAGCCTGGAATGCGATCTGATTTTAAAAAATTAAAGAGTGGTAATATATAATCGGTGCTGGGAAATGGCGGGCCAAATGGGGCGAGTATCGAACTTATTTAAGAACCGCATAATACTAACAGTTCAACTACTTGCTCAATTTATAGCAAATTAGATCCAATCGCCACGGCAGACGAAGGTACTTTGTGTGCTAAAAAAAAGTACTTCTCAACATTGAAGTCCGAATATCCAGCTTCTCTAATTTTTTTTATGACTTCTTTTATTTGTGCCACTGCAAGCTCGACAGCCTCATCTTCATTTTTTTGATCTGAAGCAGTTATACAGGTTGTATTTGGCAACTGAAGCTCCCCAAGCGAATATTTCCAACCTAATCCTTCTAATACTTTTTTAAACTGTTCACTAATGTTGTCTTTCAATGGCAGATCATATGTAAAAGAAACTACTACTATTGGAGTAGCCATTACTTGCCTACCCTTTTAGTTTTCAGAGGTTTTCCCAAATACTTCGAATACAATTTGGGATTAAATAAACTTTGCGAAGTTGCCTTTTTTTCTCTCGAGCTGTTCTGGGTCCTAGCTTTCCGACGTGCATTTCCCAAGCTAACTGGTTGTGAAATTTTAACAAGGCGAACTATTTCAGATATTGGAACAAGTGGCTGAACAAACGAGTCCGGGTCATCCAATTTTTTAATAATTTCATTGCCCGCAGCATTGCCGTTTAAAAAATCACGAGATTTAATTATTAGGATTGTCGCAGCAAACCTATCAAGCGTCGTATTCTTTTTAAATGTATGCGATAGAGTCGACTCCTCCACCTTGGCCAATCCCGCTAAGTCTCGCGCAGTCATATTAATTACTTTTCTCATCCAACTTGCAGCCTTGCCGGGAACATCCCAAGGCTTCTTCGAGTAATATTGAATCAGTTGCTCTAAAAAAAGTTTATCCAACTTAACTGAATCAGATAGTGACATAACTTCAGATTCACAGCTTGTACAAATGCCGACTGAAAACCTCTCTACTTTAAACTCAGGGGCGCCTTCAATATGCAAATATTGAGGTACTATTTTATTTTCCAAGATTCCTTTTTTACAATTTGGGCAAAGTTTTTTTGTGTCTGTCATTTTCTTACTCTTTCTACACAACCATTTTGTTTTAATCGCCAGTTCTTGTTCTTTTCCAACCATTCCTTCTTAACTTCATCATCAGACTTCTTTGTTCCGACTTCGTACGCAGTTCTTATAAATAATTCCTCTGCTTCTAAAACTTCGAGAGTATCATTATTATTTGCATCAGCCATTCGGCAAACCAGTTGAATTTGGCGTCCTTCGTTATCAGTACCCACCCATCTGAAAGATTTATCGGAGTTTACGCTAGAAACCTTACCATTTTTAAGAACTTCATTAACGTCTACTATGTAAATCTCGCGATAAGCCCTTTCTTCCTCTATATGCTTTCTCAAAAACTGAACCTTTTGAGCCGCAACTAGCTGCCTTACTTTTTTAACAATTTCGTCAAAACCGGCCACAGCTACCCTTTCTTATTATCGGCTAATACTTGAATTTTTCAAGTACAGCATGAAAATTTAATAAAATACCACACTTTAGACATAAAAACTACTATACACGATCTAGAACGAAATCGTATCAAAACTACACAACCTTTTTCTAGGCCTGCGTGCTAAAGCCCCGATTTTCGAATTAAAGAATATTACATTTTGCAGCTTAAACCAACTCAACAGCCTATGGCCCATAGTTTCATTTTCAGCTATTCCGCAGTGACACTGTTATCAATAAATTTCATACTTTTAATATGAAAAAGAAGTCATACCCTTCAGCCGATGAAATCAAAATCCATATCTTCTCAAAGAAGCATCGATCACGGCAAAGATTTTAAAGCAGGCCTCGGTCGATCTTATGGTCCTTTC
Source organism: Bdellovibrionales bacterium (assembly GCA_043754975.1). Lineage (GTDB taxonomy): Bacteria > Bdellovibrionota > Bdellovibrionia > Bdellovibrionales > Bdellovibrionaceae > Pseudobdellovibrio. Next base: position 9,346 of record JAYUTU010000340.1, read on the forward strand.
AATGCAGGCTTCACTTGTACAATACACTAAGACGACCGCCGGCAAGATGGTTAAGAAGCACTTCTCTGGAGTTGAGCAAGAAAACGTGATGGCCTCGACTTATAAGGTGGCGCATGCCTTCAATGACGACGCCATTGCGAAGGTTCAACTTGCGAAAAAAATTTTAGATAAACAAAAAATTTAATATGATATGTCTCATTTATTAACTCAGGCATTCGACAACATGGTCAAACAAATCGACAGTCAAGCAGCCGATTGAAAAGAATAGATCGCATGGCTCACACAAATTATGATCGAGTGCCATCGCATTTTAAAACCCGGCGCTCACGGATTTGTCTGGGCTATTCCGCGCACTTCCCATTGGACCGGCGCTGCACTTGAAGATGCTGGCTTTCAGGTAAAAGACCTTATCACCCATATATTTGGCAGCGGCTTTCCAAAAAGTGTCTCGATTGATAAAGCAATCGACCGAGCAAAATACACCAGCACGGATGAGCTTTTCAAAGTGACTGACTGGATCAGAACACGGCGTGATGAGCTGGGGCTCACAAATAAAAAGCTTGATGAAATTACTGGAGTCAAAGGCGGAGCTTGCCATTGGACGGCAAAGCTTCCACACGGCCAACCACATATTCCAACAAAAGAGCGATGGGAAAAATTGGAAGCTATTCTGGGGCCAGTTCCTGATTGGGTGAACGCCATGATTAAACCTTC
>JAYUTU010000341.1:0-2015 GCA_043754975.1 Bdellovibrionales bacterium
CCCACGCCAAATGCCTTTTCGTAAAGCCAACGCTGAAGTGCATTCCAAATTTCGATAATAAACTCGGTCCAATGCTAAAAATGGAAGCCATGCAGGAAAAGTTGCAGCATGTTTACCGCTAGCATTTAAAAAAACTTCTTTTAGGTTAAGTTTTTCTAAAAGCAGATCGCTTGCATTTTCTCGCCAATCATTAAAATCACCTGCAATTATTAATGGTGCCTCAGGCGGAACGGTGTTTGAAATTTTTTTTGCTAAAGTCAGGATTTGATTTTTACGATCTTTTTCAAAAAGTCCAAAATGAATACAAAATGCATGAATAGGCAATTTGCTTCCGGGGACCACAAGTTCTACGTGAAGCAGTCCACGGCGCTCCATAGCAGTGGAAATATCATCGTTCGACCACGACTTAATTGGAAACTTGCTTAAAATCGCATTGCCGTGATGACCCTCTTGATAGATTGCATTTTTACCGTAGGCAAAATGAGACCAGGTTTGATCAGCTAAATATTCGAATTGTGAATTGGTCGGCCAATTTTTTACTTTTGATGAATGGGTCTCATTTTCCCCAATCACCTCTTGCAGAAATACAAGGTCGGCCTGAATCATCTCAATGCCCTCTTTAATTTGCTGGAGTACAAATTGACGATTGCCGGCTGAAAAACCCTTATGAATATTATACGTTAAAATGCGAATCGGTTTCACAACCACCCCCTGAATAAAAGAAAAAAATCCTCTAACTGACGATGTATCCAGGATCTAGACTTCCAAAAATTTATTTTAATTTTTTTGGAGGTCTTAATATCTGTAACAAACTGTGACTGCATCGCTTCTATGTTCGCCTCAAACTTAAGTATTGCACTTGTTTCTAAATTATAAAAGATACTTCGATAGTCTAAATTGAACGATCCAATGCTGACCCACTTATCAATAATTAATATTTTGGCATGCAGTGTAGTGGCTTCATATTCGAAAATTTTAACTCCGAATGTCAGCAGTGAATTATAGTAGCTTTCCATAGCAAACTTTAGCCCAAAAATATCACTTTGGCTTGGTAACAAAATTTTGACATCAATGCCAGCCCGCGCAGCGCTACAAAGGGACTGAGTCAGTCGGAAATCAGGAACGAAATATGGGTTCGTTATCCATATCTTTTCTTTTGCGGACTTTATTTGTGTTAATAGATTATCGTATTCAATTTTTTTTTGCTGACTCATTTTTTGCCAGCGCTTTCCATGATGATGTTGTGAAAAATTCCATGCATCTCGTGCAGCTAATCGATAGTGTTCGGTATCGAGGCCTTGAATGAAAACAGAAATATCTCGCCAAGCCTGACTGCCAACACGACTTGGCAAATGCCGGTCACTTATGTTCATACTGCTTATTAAAACGGTGTCATCATCCACAAGACAAATTTTTCGATGGTTACGACGATTTAATTTGAAACAGCCAATTAGTAATTTTTTAATGGTTAACAATTTCCAAATAACCGAAGGATGTCGTTGCCACGGTAGCGCATGAAAAAATTTAAGCTCAATCCCTCTTTCGCGCCAGCTCTGCGCATCTGCAAATGTCCATGATGCCGAACCCACACCATCTAACAGGAGCTGCACCCGCGCACCTCGTTCCGCGGCAGCAGCCAACAACGACAGGATCTCATGCCCGGATGGGTCCTGATCAAAAATGTAAGTTTCCAAATGAATAAATTGCTTTGCTTCAGAAATAGACTTTTTCAGTTGGTTGAAAAACTCATCGCCATTGTTGAAAATTACTTCCGTGTTCATCACTATCAGTTTACGTGTAGCAACAACCCTTTCGAAGATAAATGATTTATAAATGCTTATTTTGAGAATTAACAATACTCGACTAATGCCCAGGTCAAAAGTTAAATGCAAAAAAGACTTTAGGTTGCACAGGATAGTGCTAACATTTCTGCTGATGGAATCTAAACAATCTGATCAAATAGGCCCCTTAAACAAAATCAAGTCATTGCTGCGTAAAAAATCAGTTATGGCCCT
>JAYUTU010000342.1:0-4357 GCA_043754975.1 Bdellovibrionales bacterium
ACATCAACAAATGAAACAACAGGTATATTGAAAGCATCACAAAAACGAATAAACCGGGCAGCTTTTCTAGAGGCCTCGATATTGAGACAGCCAGCCAAAACTTGCGGTTGATTGGCAACAATGCCGACTGGTCTTCCGTTAAAGCGAGCAAATCCAACGATAATATTTGCCGCAAAATATTTATGAATTTCTAAAAAATAACCCTCGTCGACGACTTCAGAAATAAGCTGAAGCATGTCGTAGGGCTTTTTAGGACTGTCTGGAATTAAATTATTAAGAGAGTCAACAATCCGGTCTGGTCTGTCTTTGGTTGCAAGCGAAACACTATCATCTAGGTTATTAGACGGTAAGAAACTCATCAATTCACGAATCAGCAGCAGACAATGTTTGTCGTCCTTCGCAGTAAAGTGAGCAACACCCGATTTTTGTGAATGAGTTATAGCTCCCCCCAAATCTTCTTTGGTCACTTCCTCGTGAGTAACGGCTTTAATAACATCAGGCCCTGTGACAAACATGTAACTTGTGTTTTCAACCATGAATACGAAATCAGTAATTGACGGCGAGTAAACTGCTCCACCGGCGCACGGACCCATGATGGCAGTAATTTGCGGGATCACACCTGAAGCCAAAACATTTCTAGAAAAAATATCAGCGTAGCCACCTAAAGATTCAATACCCTCTTGAATTCGGGCTCCACCGGAATCATTAATGGAAATAAAAGGCGCTCCATTTTTAAGCGCCAGATCCATCACTTTACAAATCTTATTCGCCTGTGTTCTCGACATTGAGCCGCCGGTCACAGTGAAGTCCTGCGACGAAACATAGACAAGCTTTCCATTTATTCTGCCGTAGCCCGTGATAATTCCATCACCCAAAGGCCTGTTTTTTTCCATTCCAAAATTAACACACCGATGAGTTACAAAGCGGTCCATCTCAACGAAGCTTCCTGGATCCAACAAAACATCGACACGCTCTCGCGCCGACAATCTGCCGCCAGCTTTGTGTTTGGCTAACTTCTCAGGACCACCACCCGCCAAGGCCTGGTCATTGCGCTTTTCCAGCTCATCAATTTTTTTCTGCATCATCTCTGTCATAAAAACTCCTGTTTATGGATAAGCTCGTCCGTATAAGCGTGGAAAGGCTCCGGCCTCACGAACATGTGGCAGTCCACAAATCCAAGTCACTGCGCGCTCAAGGCCTAAGCCAAAGCCAGAGCTCGGAACGCTTCCATATCTGCGAATATCTAAATACCATTCGAAATCTTTTTGATCTAATTTGTGTTCTTTAATTCTTTGTATCAAAGTCTCAACGCTTTCCTCGCGCTGACCCCCACCGATAACTTCGCCGTAGCCCTCAGTGGCCAGCATATCACAACCCATTGCGTACCCTTTTTCAGCAGGATCTTCCTTCATGTAAAAAGCTTTTATGGCTTGCGGGTAGTGATGCACAAATACAGGTTTGTCGAATTGAGAAGAAATAATAGTTTCGTCCGGCGCCCCAAAATCATCCCCTAAAACAAAAGCTGGGTTTTGTTTTTTAATAATCTCAACGGCTTCTTTATAATGAAGACGTGGAAATTTTCCCTTAATGGGCTCAAGCTTAGAAACATCACGTTCTAAAATTTTAAGCTCCTCCGCACGATTTTTTAAAACACGCTGAACAATATATTCTGTGTACTGCTCTGCCAAATCCATATTGTCGTACATGTCATTAAAGGCGACCTCGGGCTCGATCATCCAAAACTCAATCAAGTGTCTACGCGTTTTTGATTTTTCAGCACGAAAAGTGGGACCAAAACAATAGACCTTGCCAAAGGCTCGGGCTGTAGCTTCCATGTACAATTGACCCGATTGGGACAAATACATTTTGTCGTCAAAAAATTTAGTTTCAAATAAATCTGATGTCCCCTCACAGGCCGCAGGTGTTAGAATTGGCGCATCAGTTAAAGTAAATCCGCGCCCATCAAAAAAATCACGGGTTGCAGAGACAAGCTCATGACGTATGCGCAAGATAGCGTGCTGTCGTTTTGAACGAAGCCATAAGTGGCGGTTCTCCATTAAAAAATCAGTCCCATGTTCTTTTGGAGAAATAGGATAATTTTCAGACTTGCCAATAATTTCAAAACTTTTAACGCCCATTTCAAAAACGTTTTGCTGTTTTGGATGTTGGCGTATAGAGCCAGTAACTTTTAAAGAACACTCTTGGGTAATTTGATCAAAGCTGGCGAAGGCATCGGGCCCGCAGTCGGCAGCAAAAAATACGCACGAGATCATCCCAGTGCCGTCGCGCAATTCCAAAAATTTTACTTTTCCTGAGGAACGTGTTTGATAGGCCCAGCCTTTTAACTCAATTGTTTGACCGACATGGTCTTTTAAATCACTGATATAAATACGCATAACGTGGCTCCCGAAATAAAGTTTTTCCAGAGCATAAATTCTAGCGATGTCTGGCTAGATCAACAAGTGATTAGTCTTTCGAGAGGGCGCGTTGAGTAAATTCTTTGTCGGTAAGGCCTGAATTGACCTTTATCTGTGAAAGTAACAAATCAGTGCCTCTTTTATTTTCAAGGTTTCTAATTATAATTTTTTGCGCTCTAAAAACACCATTAAAGGCCTTGTAGTTCTGGAAATCGATACGCTTCAGCGCAGCACTACCTGTAGTACCAAAGTATTCGATGCGCAGCGGAAGATTTTGCTTTAAATCAATCCACAATGTGGCCTTCGAATAAGCTGTCGAGTTTGCACTGGAATTAACTTCTATGAGTGCAACATCAATGGCACCAACTTTGGTTTTTTTTATCAGCTTAGCTGTCGATGACTGCACCGTTGCTAAGTCAAGATCCTGGGGGCTAAGCTCAGACCCCATGACGCCCTCTTGTTTATTTTTTGATACGAATCGGCGCACCTGTTTTGAAGCTGGCAAATACAGCCACTGCTGTTCAGAATCTTTTGCAATTACCGTTAATAAACCAGCCCCCTTTTGATCTACGGGCTTTTTAATTTTCACTAAAACATAATTTTTTTGTGTCGAAAATTTTCTCTTAATAAAAAGCTCACGCTCTTTTTTTGTTCCGTCTGCTTCAATAATTTTCATTGTCATTGAAGCCATGTCGTCCTGCGAAGTCAGAAGGGCTTGTGATTTTTTTAAGATCTCTTTCGCGCCATCCTCAGCGGCATAAGATTTGCCCGAGAAAAATGTCAGTAAAGCTAAGGCAATGGTCATAAAATGTTTACGAAATTGGTATAAAAAACTTGGCAAGAAAATAAGATCTCCAAACAACGCAGCAATGACTGATAGAATCATGTACTGTCCAAACATTCTGTTCATTCCGAAATAAGAAAACAGAAAAACGACAAAGCCAAGAACCACCAGCGTGGTTGCTAATAAACAGGGGTTCGATTCTTCAATAAGTGCTTTTTTTAATGGAAAATAACTGACGTATTTATTTTCACGCTGTAGTTTCAACACGCGCCCCAACAAATAAACTGTATTAGTAAAAGCTAGACCAATAGCAATTGAGAAGATAATGGCAACACTGGGTTTCATAGCGACTTGATTCAAATTCAAAAAAATAAACAATATCAACGGAGGAATTAAATTTGGTAAACACGCAAGAGCGGCCCATCGTATTGATCTAAAAACAAAGGCGAGCACAATTCCAATGGCCAAAAGTGCATGCCAAAAGTTGAAGACCAAAGCTTTTGAGACTTCTTGATTGATGGTGTGGAATTGGGTTCCAAACCCAAAAAAGGCAATCTGTGACTGCGGAAATGCAACTTTTAGAATAGATAAAATTTCTGCTTTGGCAGCGCTTATCTTGTCCGAGGTCAGATCTTTGTAGCGCACCTGAACTAAGACATTTCTTTGGTCGGCAGAAATAAATTTTTCTATTGGGTTGATGGCTGACATCGAAAACATAAAGTTTTTTTCAGCCAAATCCGCCTGTGACGCTGGCAATCTATTTTTACTTCCGCTAGAAATAGACTTGTAAATATCTGTGACGGACACCACTGATCCTACGGGAGTTAAATTTTTAATTTTGTAAATTGCTGCATCCAATTTTTTGAGTGTCAGGGGATTTTGCCAACTTCCGAGCGTTGATAAAACGAAGTTAGCCTCAAGCGTTCCACCAAATTTCTGGTCAATAAATTCTGTTGTTAGTCGTGCTTGCTCTTTGTCCGGAAGGTCATCCAAAATACGCGCGCTCCAATTGATTTGGGTTAAACTGTAAAAGCCAAAAATGAAAATGAAGGCCGCTGTTCCTAGAACAAAATGTCGATTTCTAATTGACCACAGCGACCAATAAGCTGGCTTGTGAATCCAGTTTCTAAAGTCGCAGGTTTTAAAAATAGTCATA